>CAYFNZ010000028.1:10349-15410 GCA_964344625.1 uncultured Peptoniphilaceae bacterium
TCTTTCACAAAGTCGCTCTAAGATAAAATGTTATAATGTTAGTTGACATATGAACATATATGGATTAGGATATTCCTAATAAAATAAGGAGGTAATAATGAATGAAGGATAAAAAGTTTTATGGAATTGAAGATAAGCCCCCTATAAGATTATTAATCCCTTTGGCCTTGCAACACACCTTTGCAATGTTTGGGGCATCAGTCTTAGTTCCTATTCTTTTTGGTATCAATCCTGGCATAGTATTATTTATGAACGGTATTGGTACCCTATTATTTATGTTCATCACTAAAAAGAAGTCTCCAGCCTATCTTGGCTCAAGCTTTGGCTTCTTAGCTCCCGGTGCCTACATCATAAAAACCCAAGGTTTTGAATATGCTCAGGGCGCCTTTGTAATCGTCGGAATTTTCGGCTGTATCCTTGCTTATATCATTTATAAGTTTGGTACAAAATGGATAGACATAGTCCTTCCACCAGCTGCCATGGGTGCAGTTGTAGCCCTTATAGGCTTGGAATTAGCAAAAAATACAGTTATGGGAGGTCCTATCGGAGCAAATCTTATGACAGATACAGCATCAGCATCTGATTGGATAGTCTTTGGAATCACGCTTTTAACAGCAATCATAGGTTCGATTACTTTCAGGGGATTTTTATCAACCATACCTATTCTTATCGCAATTATATTCGGCTATATAGCTGCAATATTTCAAAATCAGGTTGATTTTACCCCAGTATTAGAAGCGAAATTATTTACCATGCCTACATTTTCTATGGCTAAATTTTCCCTAGAAGCTACGCTTGCCATGCTGCCTGTTATCCTGGTAATAACTGCTGAACATATTTCCCACCAAGTTGTTACTTCAAACATTGTTGGAAAGGACCTCTTAAAAGATCCAGGTCTTCACAGGTCAATCTTTGCAGATAACTTTTCAACCGCCCTATCCGGCCTTGTAGGTGGGGTCCCAACCACCACTTACGGTGAAAACATCGGGGTTATGGCTATTACAGGAGTTTATTCAGTTTATGTAATAGGTTTCGCAGGCCTTATTTCCATATTAATGGCCTTTATAGGACCTTTATCAGCCCTTATTTCCACTATCCCGGGAAATGTTATCGGAGGAGTTACCTTCCTACTTTATGGTATGATTGGTAGTTCAGGAATTAGGCTCCTAGTTGACCAGAAGGTAGACTATAGCAAGTCAGAAAACCTAATACTTACTTCTGTCATATTTATTACCGGTCTAAGTGGTCTTGCTATAAAATTCGGTACAATGCAACTTCAAGGCATGGTCCTAGCATCCCTAGTTGCAGTTATCCTAAGCCTTTTAATATATTTAATAAAGAAACTTGGTTTATCAAACATTGATTAAATGTTATTATATATATGTCAATAAAAACCTATGAGGTGAAAATATGTATGATAAACAACAAATGATTTTAGATAAAATGACAAAAACTTGCACTTGCAAGTCAATCTCTAAGTACAAGATTAAAATGTTAATAGAAGAAGGATATGACTCACTTCAAGAAATTCAAGAAAAAACCGGCGCAGGAACAGGTGCCTGCAATGGGAGATACTGCACCGAAAGAATCCTTGAATTAATAGATGAAAAGTGGGAAAATTAATAAAAAAATTGTGACTTTACAAAAATAGAACTCCATCTAGCTGCGATATCGCTGCCTTGGAGTTCTATTTTTAATTGCTATTAAAAAATTTTGTCTAATGAGTGATTGTTTGTAACCAACGGTTTTTCCTATAAAGAGGGAATATTAAGAAGAATTTAATAACCTCTTCAAGGCTAACTATGGTAAAAATTACTTCAACTGGTAGCTTAAATACCAAGACCCCAATAAAGGATGCTGGGATTGCAAATACCCACATGGTTATTAATTCAAATATCAGCGGAAGCTTTGTTTCTCCGCCAGCCCTAAATATTCCTACGAAGATCATACCATTTAAGAACCTAAAGGCTATAAATAAGCCCCTAATGATTAGAAGATTTCTAGCCATTTGATAGATATTATCATCCAGGTTACTATAAATCTTTAATAATAAATCTGGCAATAAGGCTAGGACTGTAGTTGATATTAACCCAAAAATTAAGCTGATACTGATAAAATAGGTCGCTTGAGTCTTTGCATAATCCTTATCTCCAGCTCCTAAGCTCTGACCTATCAAGACTGCAGCAGCAGTATTAATAGCATTTACCAAGATGAAAAATATGTTTTGTATGGTATTGGTTAATTGGACTGCAGCTGTCGCCTCTTTACCTATCCTTGCAAAGGCAACTGAGAACATAAGTTGACCTAACGACCAAAATACTTCAGCTGTAATTATCGGCAAGGCTATCTTAAAAAACTTAAGTAATATTTCCCTATGAAGACTAAAAAGCTCTATTGGTCTAATAGTATGCCCATTTGGTTTTCTAAAAAGCACAAAGCCAAGTAGCATTATAACCTCTACCAATCTTGCAATTAAGGTCCCAATAGCTGCCCCCCTTACACCTAAAGCAGGGGCCCCAAATTTTCCAAAGATGAATACATAGTTGAAAAACACGTTTGTAAAAAAGGCTACTATGGATACTAAAAGTGGTTCAAAAGCCCTGTTGCAAGACCTTAAGACAGTATTGAAGACCTGAGAAATTGCAGTCATTACAAAGGTCAAGGCAATTAATTTTAAATATCCTGTTCCATAAAAGATTACCTCTTCATCTGGTATCAACAAACTCACTATTTCTTTGGGCCATATCAAGCTTATGATTGTAAAGATTATCGATAATATGGTTACAAGTTGCAGGGTTATTGATAGGTATCTTCTTACTTGATTAAACTTTCTATCTCCATAAAACTGTGAGAAAAATACAGCCCCAGCACTACAAAATCCGAAGCTAGCGATCATAAAGAAGAACACGAACTGGTTAACCAAGCCTACCGCCGCAATTTCTGCAGATCCAAGGGAGCTTATCATGACTGTATCAGCCATATTTATAGACGTTGAAATCAAAAATTGAACAGCCACCGGCAAGGCAACTGCTAACATAGACTTTATAAAACTTTTATCTTTCCAAAAAAACTTCTTATTCTGATATGATGCCATTGCAATAAATCCTCTCTTTTTATCTAATGTAGTAAAAATAATAAAATATAGTAACTGTTTTATATTACACTATTTGTAGAAAAAGGCAAGGCATTTTACGAAAAAAGTGGATTAAATTAATAATCCACTCTCATATCACATTATGTTTTTCTTAAGCTTGCCAAGGCACTACATCTTTTACCGCTTCTTTAAGACTTATTTCCTTATCTTCATTGTCAATGTCGATTAGGGTATACCTATTATTGCCCATATTTAACTCTTTCATATAGCTTAGTTGACGGTGACCATGCCTTGATTGAATTCTTTCTACGAGCGCCTTCTTGTCCTCATCTTCAAGGGCATATACTAGGTCTACAGAAGCTGAATCTATAGCTAAGATATCTAAGGAAGCAAGAATCCCAATATTTGGTGTAACAACTGGCTCTGCATTCACCCCTTCACAGTCACAAGATACAGACATATTTCTCAAGACATTTACATAAGATACCTTGTCACCAAAGTAATCTATGGTAGCCTTTGTTGATTCTGTTATCCTTTCCATCAACTCTTCCTTGGAAATGTCCCATTGATTGTCTTGGCCTGGTGTAGTATGAATCATTTTCTTGCCAATTCTTCCATCAGCACAGCCAATTCCAATGTTTTTGTTAGATCCTCCAAAGCCACCTTGAACATGCCCTTTAAAATGTGTTAAGACCAATAAAGAATCATAGTCTATTAGGCTCTTTCCAACATACATCTTGTCAAACCACTTGCCACCTTCAACTGGTAGGGTAGTTGTTCCCTCATCATCTGTAATATCAACTGGGCAAAATGTCCAACCATTGACCTTAAGGGTTTGCCTATGTAAATCTGTAGTATACCTATCTCCCTCATAATAGGTATTTGTTTCTATGATGCTTGCATTTGGCAAGTCATTATTTATCAATTCCTTAACCCAAGAGCTGGGAATGATATTGGGGCCATTTTTTTCACCTGTGTGAAGTTTAACAGCTAACTTGCCTTCAAGATTTTCTAGCACCCTAGCAGTGATTTTCCTAAGTCCTTGTGGAGAAAGGTCTCTTGTAAAATACACTACTGAGCTATCCCCTGTCCTTTCATCAAAAGGAAGATAAACTTCGCCGCCAATACCTGGCTTCTTATTTTTATCAGTCATAGCACCCTCCATTATTATTTTCTACTTATATTTTAACATATAATAAAAATCTTTACTTAAAAAGGGCTGAATTTTCAGCCCTTTTTACTCTTATAAAGCATTCCTGCCTTTATTAGTCATATTGAGTTAAATTGTATAATTCAATAATTTGATTTAATAAGATATTGTATCTAGGATCTGTAGCGTATCTTCCTGTTAGATATGCTGTTGCATCCTTGTAAGACTTAGTAGCAGATCTTCTTACACCATAATAATACTTGTAATTCCATCTAGATGGGTCATTATTAGCAGTTAAAAGAGCTACATAGTCTAGCATAGATTCTCTTATGCTTGGATATTTTTTGAAGTGAGAATATTCATGATACTTATCATTTCCGTCATATTCAAAAGCATCCATTACAACATATTGGCCATTGTAGTGCCCCTTAATACCAAATAAATTATTGATATCAGATTGTGATAACCAAGATGTACCATAGCCTGTTTCTAAGATACTTTGAGCTATCATTACTGATGCATATAAGTCATTTTCTCTGGCTAATACTCTTGCAGTTGGTCCAATCCTATCGATATAGGCTTGTTTTGGAGAAACGCTTGGTTTACCAGTTTCTGGTATTGAAAGTGGTGAGTAAAAGTCAGCAGCTGTATAAGCTTGTCTATTGTTGTAGGTAAATCTAATCCAGCTTCCTTCTTTAACACCCTTTATTGTTGCTCCTTGGGCAATTAAACCAACTATTTCTGAATTTGTTGAAGGTTCACTTCTTACATTAACTGCATAGTCAGCTATATAGCTTGCTTCTTTGTCGTTCAGTGG
>CAYFNZ010000029.1:0-13237 GCA_964344625.1 uncultured Peptoniphilaceae bacterium
TTCATGTACAAAAGCCCAATTTAGGCATTAGTACATGAAAATGAGTGAAAAATAGTCATGCACAAATAAAGAATTTTAGAAAAGTACATGACTATGGGGTAAAATATCTAGGAGAAAATTTCATATAAGGCTAAAAAAATACATATTAGCTTTATAATTTACTTTTATAATTGTTTATTAAGGATAGAATTAAAAGAAAATATAACGGAGAGATTATGATTGAATTAAAAAACATTAAAAAGGTATATACTACTGGAGGCTTGAGCCAAAGGGCCCTTGATGGCATCGATATAGCCTTTAGAAACAATGAATTTGTATCTATCTTGGGCCAAAGCGGGTCAGGAAAGACTACTCTTTTGAATATTGTTGGTGGCCTTGACCAGGCTGATGAGGGAGAGCTTATCATAAATGGTAACTCGACCAAGGATTTTAAGGACAGGGATTGGGATTCTTATAGGAATAATTCCATAGGCTTTGTATTTCAAAGCTATAACTTAATCAGCCACCAAAGCATACTTTCAAATGTCGAGTTGGCTCTTACCCTTTCTGGAGTGTCCAAGCGTGAAAGACAAGAAAGGGCCAAAGAAGCCCTAGACAAGGTAGGCCTTATAGACCACATAAATAAAAGACCTAGTCAACTATCTGGAGGTCAAATGCAGAGGGTAGCTATAGCCAGGGCCCTGGTAAATGACCCAGATATACTTTTAGCTGATGAACCTACAGGGGCACTTGACTCTGAAACATCAGTTCAGATTATGGACCTACTTAAAGAAATAGCTCATGACAGGCTGGTAGTTATGGTGACCCATAATCCGGAATTAGCAGAAAAGTATTCAACTAGGATTGTAGAACTAAAAGATGGAAAGATAATTTCGGACTCAAAGCCATTTAAGGTTGAAGAGGCTGAAAGTAAGTCATCATTGGAAATGAAAAAGACCAAGATGTCATATTTTACAGCCCTTGCCCTTAGCTTAAATAACCTGATGACAAAAAAGGGTAGGACCATCCTTACAGCCTTTGCAGGGTCAATAGGTATAATAGGTATTGCCTTGATACTATCTTTATCAAATGGGGTAAATGACTACATCTACAATGTCCAAGAAGACACCCTTTCTTCATTTCCACTAACTATAGAAGAAAGAGCCCAGGACCTAAGCAAGGTTTTTTCCAATAAGGAAGAAGAAAGCGAGGAGATGAAGGAGGGTTATGCCTACTATAACAAGAGGATGACCAAGATGCTTTCATCCAATATTCAAAAAAATGACTTGGAGGCCTTCAAAAAATATATCGAGGATAATGCCTCAAAATTCGATACTTACCTTAATGACATCCAATATTCATACGACCTAAACATGCTTATGTTTAAGGACGATAAGGACCATCAACAAGTTCTACCAAGCTTGCTAGACCAAAAGTTAAATCCTGCCATGACATCAATGAAGGAATTTAACCCTATGATGGAATCAAGCAGCACCGACACTTGGAAGGAAATGATAGACAATAGAGACTTGATAGAAAAGCAATATGATGTCTTAGAAGGGCATTTGCCGGAAAAATATAACCAAGCTGTGGTCATGCTTGACAATGAGGGGAGGATAGATGACTTGACCCTTTTTGCCTTGGGCTTAAAGGACCAAAAAGACTTAGATGAAATATTTCCAGAAGATGATACAAAAGTGGAAAAGACTGAGGATAAAAAAACTGATAAGATTGCCTACAAGGACTTGCTAGGCCTAAAATACAAGCTTATT
Source organism: uncultured Peptoniphilaceae bacterium (assembly GCA_964344625.1). GTDB lineage: Bacteria > Bacillota > Clostridia > Tissierellales > Peptoniphilaceae > JAAYEL01. The sequence continues at coordinate 1,752 of CAYFNZ010000029.1, forward strand.
TTGAGGCCTGACCTTTATGATAAAAAGGATAACATCTGGGTTGATGAATCTAAGAATGAAGAATACCTAGATGGGCTTATTAAAGATGGCGAAAGTATTGAAATCGTAGGGGTTATCAGGCCTAAGTCTACAACTCAGGGTCTGGGTTCAAGAAGTCAGATAGGCTACCTAAAAGACCTTTCAGACCACCTGATAGAAAAGCTTGCAGACAGCCAAGTTATAAAGGCCCAACTGGAAAATAAGGAGAAAAACATTTTTACAGATACTGAATTTGTAAAAGATGATGAGAAAAAAGAATTTAGCTTTGAAGAGCTTTCAGACCAAGAAAAGTTAAAATTTAGAGAAATGAGTCCAGAAGACCTGGCTCAATATGTAAATAGGTACAATGAAAATATCAACGCCAACTACGAAGATAACCTTAAAAAAATAGGCTATGTAGATGAAAAAAGTCCTAAGGCCATATCATTTTATCCGAAGAGCTTTGAAGATAAAGAAGAGCTTAAGACTTTAATAGCAAATTACAATGATCAAGTTGAAAAAAATAGCAAGGAAGAAGAGGATAAGAAGTCCATTGTTTATACTGACCAAGTAGACCTTTTGATGTCTTCTGTAACCAGCATAGTCAATATGATTTCCTATGTCTTGATAGCCTTTGTGGCTATATCGCTTTTAGTTTCTTCCATAATGATCGCCATAATCACCTATATCTCTGTTTTGGAAAGGACCAAGGAAATTGGTATCCTAAGGTCAATAGGGGCATCCAAGAGAGACATATCTAGGGTATTTACAGCTGAAACCTTCATAGAAGGTCTGGTTGCAGGTGTTATGGGGATAATAATTACCTTGTTGATAAATATCCCAGTCAACAACTGGATATATAAGCTAACAGGGGTTGAAACTATAAGTGTCTTGCCGATAAAGGCTGGCTTGGTACTAATCCTAATAAGCGTAGTCCTAACTGTTATAGCGGGCATTGTCCCATCAAGGATGGCGGCTAAAAAAGACCCAATAGAAGCTTTAAGAAGTGAGTAAATATAAAACTGATGTAATCAAGACTTTTTAGAATTGATTCCATCAGTTTTTTGTTAAGAAAATTGGGTTAAAACCATATTTACCAAATAGAAGATGATAAGGATAAAAATTGGTAGGGAATAAATGATTTTATTCCTATATCTTAAATCCATTTCATCTGAGCGTATGTTCTTCCAAAACTTTTCATATCTTCCCTTGAATAATTGAAAAATGGAGTATGATATAAGTAGTATTATCAATACTGAATAAATGCTTAAGAGTGGATGATTCCCACCAGATGTAGCCGATAAGTTATATATAAGTATGGCTTGTAGATTGTTTACAAAGTGAAGCAAAAATGCAGCCTTCCATGAATAAAATATCCCTACATAGTTTAGGAAAAAGGATAGGCCCAAAACGCTTAAGGACTGCTCGATATTTCCATGCATAAAAGCAAATGCAAGGGTTGAAATAATTAGGGCTGCCTGCTTGCTATAAGTTCTTAGGCTTTGTAACAAATAGCCCCTGTAAATAATTTCTTCAACTAAGGGCCCCAAAATTACAACATAGAGAAACATAAGTGGGTTAATATTAGTTGCAACCAGGTCCATGATATTTTCAGAGTAAATATTAAATACTTGCATGAAGATTTCAACAAGCTTTGCAAAGACAATGCTTGAGCCCATCATTAAGCCTAGGAAAAGTAAGAAATCCCTAAAGTCAAAGCTTTGTTCCTTGTATGGGAAAATGCTTTTAAGGCTCTTTTTCCTTTGTAAAAATACAAGTATTAACAAAGAAACTGAAACAGAAATCAGCATCAAGCTGCCTAGATCCAAAAAGCTTTGAAGTTTTGCTGCTATTAACTGGCTAGAAATCATATAGATTATAAGGGAAAGACTAAGCCTTTTTAGCATGGGCTTTAGGTTCTGATCCATTTGCCAAAATTTCTCATCAGTATTTAAGACATCATTTATGTCTTCGTTAGATTTTTCAAAATCAGAATTTTCATCATTCATAATTTTACCTCCATGTGTTTAATTATAACTAATAAAATATAATAATGCTATTGAAAACAAGTATTAATGTGATATAATTAAGTCAAGATGAAAGAAAGGGGTATTATATAAATGATTATTAATAAGAGGGGTTATAAGTTTATAATTTAATAATTTAATAAAAATATATAACCTTTTTGTCGTGCGCGCTAAGGCGCCTTTTTTTGTGCTTTAATGGAGGTATTATGAAGATTTTTAAGGATATAGCCTGGTTTTTGAAAAAGAATATCTGGGCTTATATTTTTGGCATAATATGTTTATTGTTGACCTATGTCGTAATCCCCGTACCAACTTATATAATAGGAAGAATCGTAGACGGCGTTAAAAACGCCAGCCTTGACAGGGATATGCTCTTTAAGCTAGCCCTAATTAATTTTGTATCTATAGGTCTTCACTATTTATTCGGATACTTATGGCATGTCTTTCTCTTTGGAAATTCCATGAAATTCGGAAGGGACAATAGACGAAAAATAGTAAAAAAATTATTGAAACAAAATCCCGAATTTTATTACCAAAATTCAACCGGATCCTTGATGAGTAAGGCAACCCATGACGTTGAGAATATGCAGATGCTTTTAGGCTACGGGACCCTGGCTTTTCTAGAGGCTACGATTTATCCCATAGTCATCATCTTTATCATGGGAATTACAGTCTCTTGGAAGATTACCTTCTTCTCAATCCTAATATTGCCTGTTTTAATCTACTTTTCAGCTAAGCTAGGCAGGCTCTTAGATGAAGTATTTTTCAAGATACAAAGAGGGATGGAAAAGCTAAATGAGTCAGTCTTGGAAAATGTTACCAGCATAAGAGTAATTAAGGGATTTTCAACTCAAAAGATAACTGAAAAAAGATTTGAAGAAAAGGCAAGGCAGCTATTTGATGACCAGATGACCCTGGCTAGATACGATGCCATGTTTGCACCCGTATTTAGGATTATTCCTGCCATAACTTTTGTAATAGCCTTTTTAGTAGGGGAAAAAATGATGGCTGAATCAAGCCTTAGCTTGGGACAGATGGTGTCATTTTTCATGTACCTAAATATGTTAACCTGGCCTATGATGGCCTTTGGGGACTTGATTAATGTCTGGAAGGAATCATCAACATCCATCAAGAGGGTGCAGGCTGTTTATGACTACAAGGAAGACTTTGTAGAAAAAGATAATTTGGAAGACTACCAAGGGGGAGGGGATATAGAATTTAGAAATTTCTATTTTTCATATCCAGGCTCGGAGATAAACGCCTTGGAAGATATAAACCTAACCATTGAAAATGGCAAGACCCTGGGAATAGTTGGAAAGATTGGTTCCGGCAAGACAACACTTGTAAAGCAGCTTTTAAGATTTTACAATGTTAAGCCAAATACCATGTTTATCGATGGGGTAGATGTAGAAAACTATACAAGAAAGTCTATCAGGGAAAAAATAGGCTATGTACCGCAACAACACATCCTATTTTCTAAGTCTGTCTTTGACAATATCGCCTTTGGAAGTAAGGGGGCAGACAAACAAGCGGTAGATAAGGCTGTGGAGTTTGCAGACTTTACAAAGGACCTAAATACCCTTCCTCAAGGCCTAGATACCATGATTGGGGAAAAAGGGGTGTCCATCTCCGGAGGTCAAAAACAAAGGATATCAATCTCCAGAGCCATTATTAAAAATCCGGACATCCTAATCCTAGATGACTCCCTTTCAGCGGTTGATGCTTTAACTGAAAAAAACATTATCGAGAATATAAGAAGAGAAAGAAGCGGAAAGACAACTATCATAGTGGCCCACAGGCTTTCCGGCCTAAAGCACGCTGACAAGATAATCGTCTTAGACAAGGGTAGGATTGTCGAAGAGGGCAGCCACGAAGACTTAATAAATAACAAGGGATGGTATTATAGACAATATGAATCTCAAAGACTAGGAGGTTCAGATGGAGAATAGAATAGAAGATAAAAAATTAGAAAAACAAAGAAAAAAAGAAAAGAGCAAATTCAGGAACAAAAGGCTTTTTCAATATGCAATGAAGCTTAGACCTGTTTTAATAACAGGCTTGATCGCTACAATTATAGCCTCTCTTGCTGAGCTTTTAGGCCCATATATCATTTCCAAAATCTTGGATGAAAACCTAGTTGAAGGAATTGGGGCCAGGGACTATAGGGCATTTTTGATGCTTGTTTTAGCCTTTTTGGGCGTAAATGTAGGTCTGGGAATCCTAAGGTATTTTATGAATATCCTGTTTTCAAAACTCGCTAATGGCATGGCCCTAATTATAAGAAAAGATATTTTCAGCCACGTAATTAGCCTACCAGTCCAATTTTTTGACAAGTATCCAGCAGGAAAAATTGTAACCAGGATTGCTAATGATACTCAAGATATTAGGCTTTTATTTCAAATCCTATTTTTTGACGTATTTACCAATGTCATTTTTACTTTGGGCTTACTAGTAGGACTATTTTTAATAGACCCTTATTTGTTCCTCTTAACCCTTGTATCTTCGCCTTTTGTATACTTGATTTTTAGGGACTATACAAGAAAATCAACCCTATACAATGCGGAAAGAAGAAGGTACAATTCTGAAATGAATGCTAACCTAAATGAAACAATCCAAACCATGGAGGTAGTTCAAAGCTTTAACAATGAAGAATACATCTATGACCAATATTCTGACCTAAATGACAAGCATTACGGTATGGGAAGAAAATTGACAGGCCTTTGGGGTTATTCATCCTTTAACGCTACAAACGCCCTTGGCAATCTAGTAATTGCTATAGCGGTAGTGTACTTTGCCTTGACCTTCATTTCAGGCAACCCTGCCATTTCTATAGGTAGCCTTTATATATATGTAGAATACAATAGGAGGTTTTACCAAAACCTTAACCGTCTTAGCGATAGGATAGGAGAGCTTGAAAAGTCCAAGACTGCAGCAGACCAGGTGTTTGAGTTATTAGAATATGACAAATACAGCCTAGGAGACCAGGTAATAGACCTAAAGGGGCAAATAGACTTTAAGGATGTGACCTTTGCCTATGACAAGGAAGATGTCTTAAAAAATATAAATATCTCGATACCAGCAGGTTCTTCGGCTGCTTTTGTAGGTCATACCGGGTCAGGCAAGTCAACCCTTATGAATCTTATCTATGGTTTTTACAAGATTGACAAGGGCAGACTTGAATTTGATGGCCATGATATCAGGGACCTCAATATGGTTGAAGTAAGAAGGCAAATGGCTATAGTATTTCAAAATCCATATATCTTTGAAGGAAGTATTTATGACAATATAGCCCTATTCGATGAGACGATTACTAGGGACAAGGCCAAAGAGGCCCTAATAAATGTCGGTGGAGAAAGGATTTTGATGAGGGAAAAGGGCATAGATGCAAAAATCCAAGAAGGGGGCTCTGGAATTTCAGCAGGTGAAAAGCAGCTTATCTCCTTTGCCAGGGCTATGGTAAGAGATCCAAAGCTTTTAGTCTTGGATGAGGCGACATCAAATGTCGATACCCAAACAGAGGAATATATCCAGTATGGAGTAAACAAATTAAAAGAAGGAAGGACAACCTTAATAATTGCCCACAGGCTTTCTACTATAAAAGACGTAGATAAGATTTTTGTCTTAGACAAGGGAAGGATTATCGAAGAAGGTAGCCACCAAGAACTAATAGATGAAAATGGGGTCTATGCGAAAATGTATAGGGAAAGTTAGTAAGTAAAAGAAAGAGAAGTTAGGAAAAACTAGCTTCTTTTTTTTGTATTTTAAAGAAAAATATGGGCTTATAAGGAATAAGTAAGTTCTTGGCAAAAATCTTATGTAAAATGTTTAATAATTAAACTTTTTAGTATTGTATTATATTTTTTATCTGTTATAATCATCTAAGTGTTTAATATTTTAAGATTTTTATTTAATATAAGGCTAGAAAGGAGAAGCTATGGAAGTCGGAGAAAGCATTAAGAATTTAAGACAGAAGATGGGGCTGACGCAAGAAGAGTTAGCTGAGAGGTCGGAAGTGACCAAGGGATTTATTTCTCAACTAGAAAGAGACCTTACTTCTCCGAGTTTGGATACTTTTTCAAATGTTCTTGAAGCCTTGGGCACTAGCTTTGCAGAATTTTTTAAGGTTGAAAAGGAAGAAAAAATAGTATTTACCAAGGAAGACTATTTTGAGGGCAGCTATGATAAGCTAGGTCTTAAGATGGAGTGGATTGTGCCGAATGCTCAAAAAAATAGTATGGAGCCGGTCTTGTTTACCCTTGATAAGGATGGAGAAACTAAGGAATATACCCCTTATGAAGGTGAAGAATTTGGCTATGTTCTAGAAGGTGAAATAAAGCTAATCGTTGGTAATAAGGACTATATAGTTAAAAAGGGCCAGACCTTCTACCTTTTTGCCAACCAGACCAGGTGTATTAAAAATATTTTTAATGGTCAAACCAAGATCTTGTGGATTACAAATCCACCTAATTTTTAAGGAGGAGAATTATGACACATGCAATTGAATTGATAAATGTAAGAAAAGAGTTTGACGGCCAAGTAGTCTTAAATGATATTAATTTAGTGATAGAAGAGAATGAATTTCTAACCCTTCTTGGACCATCTGGATGTGGAAAGACAACCACCTTAAGGATTATCGGTGGTTTTGAGGCGGCAGACAGCGGCCAAGTCCTATTTGACGGTAAGGACATCAAGGATACACCCGCCTATAAGAGAAATGTAAATACAGTTTTTCAAAAGTATGCACTTTTTAGCCACTTAAATGTATTTGATAATATAGCATTTGGCTTGAAGCTTAAAAAGGTGCCAAAGGATGAGATAAGGCAGAGAGTTTTAGAAATGCTAAGGCTTGTAAACCTTAAGGGCTTTGAAAATAGGAGCATTGACCAACTTTCAGGAGGTCAACAACAAAGGGTTGCCATAGCTAGGGCCCTTGTAAATGAGCCTAAGGTCCTACTTTTGGATGAGCCTTTGGGAGCCCTTGACCTTAAGCTAAGAAAAGACATGCAGATAGAACTTAAGAATATACAACAAAGGGTGGGAATTACATTTATTTATGTAACCCACGACCAAGAAGAAGCCCTAACCATGTCTGACAAGATAGTTGTTATGAATGACGGAATTATTCAACAGATTGGAAGTCCGATAGACATCTATAACGAACCGATAAACGACTTCGTTGCTAGGTTTATCGGTGAATCAAACATTTTAGAAGGTGTCATGCCGGAAGACTACAAGGTTGAGTTTTCAGGTAGGATGTTTGACTGTGTGGACTTTGACTTTTATCCTAACGAACATGTAGATGTGGTTATTAGACCGGAAGATATCGAGTTTACTGCCTATGACAAGGGCATGCTAAAGGGGGTCGTTAAGTCCTGCCTATTCAAGGGTGTCCACTATGAAATCATGATTGATGTCGATGGAATTGACTACATGGCCCATTCTACCTTAAGCAAGGAAGAAGGGGAAAAAGTCGGCATAAATATTATTCCTGACAACATCCATGTTATGAGAAAGGGTGAGGTAGAAGGCGATGAAGAAGATTAAAAGACTTGCCTATCCCTACAATGTTTGGATGGTATTATTGATAATTGCACCCTTGGTTTTGGTTGCATATTATGCTTTTACCACTTCTAGTGGAAGCTTTACCCTAGAAAATTTTAGGAAGATTTACGAACCTAAGACCCTAAAGACCCTATATAATTCAATTTCAATAGCCTTTAAGTCAACCCTTATTTGCCTATTGATTGGATATCCTATGGCCTATTTCATATCAAAGACCAATGCTAAATATAGGACAGTTGCCATGATGCTTATCATGGTTCCTATGTGGATGAACTTCCTACTTAGGACCTATGCTTGGGTTACAATACTTTCTCCTAGTGGGGTTTTAAATTCAATTTTGAAGCTTTTTGGCCTTAAGGGACTTAATATCATGTATACTCAAACCGCTGTCACCATCGGTATGGTTTACAACTTTTTACCCTTTATGATTTTGCCAATTTATACGGCTTTAGAAAAGATGGACTACAGGCTGGTAGAAGCTGCCCACGATCTTGGGGCAAATGACTTTCAAGCATTTTCCAAGGTAATCTTTCCTATATCTTTACCGGGAGTTTATTCAGGTATTTCCATGGTCTTTGTACCAGCTATTTCAACCTTTGAAATCACAAGGCTTTTAGGTGGTGGTAAGGTTAATATGATAGGAAATGTTATCGAACAGCAATTTTTATATACAGGAAATTGGAACTACGGTTCAGCCCTAGCCCTAATCCTTATGGTATTTATAGTTATCTCAATCCTATTTGATAAGGAAGGTGTTGAAACAGGAGGTAAAAATGAATAGAAAAACTAGAATTTCTGAAAAAATCTATATGTTTTTGATTTATTTGTTTTTATATGCTCCGATACTTGTTTTGATGGTTTATTCTTTTAATGAATCCAAGACTAGGGGCAAGTGGACAGGCCTTTCCTTAAAGTGGTATAGGGAGCTTTTCAATAGTAGGGAAGTACTTCAAGCTCTTTCCAATACTTTGACAATAGCAGTGGTTACTACTGTGATTGCTACGATTGTTGGAACCTTGGCGGCTGTGGGATTTATGGAATTTTCCAAAAAGAAGAAAAAAGTTCTTTTGGCCATAAATGAGATACCGGTCTTGAATCCGGATATAGTTATCGCTGTAGGCCTTATGGTCCTATTTACGGCAATAAATATAGAATTTGGGATGTTGACCTTGATTTTGTCCCACGTGGTCTTTACAGTTCCTTATGTGATTCTTTCCATCCTTCCTAAGCTAAAGATGATGGATAGAAACCTTAGTGAGGCGGCCATGGACTTGGGAGCGACACCTATGCAGACCCTATTTTTGGTTATAATACCTGAAATAAAACAGGGGATAATAGCCGGGGCCATGATGGCATTTACCCTATCAATTGATGACTTTGTAATATCGTTTTTCACAAAGGGAAGAGGCTTTAATACCGTTTCAACAACAGTTTATTCCATGGCTAGAAAGGGGATTAACCCAACTATCAACGCCATGTCAACCATAATGTTTGCAGTAACCCTACTATTATTAGTATTAGTTTATATAAAATCAAATAAAAAGGAGCAAGTATAAAATGAAGAAAAAAGTTTTATTAGCTTTATTAGCCTGCTTGATGGTTTTGTCTCTTGCAGCATGTGGCGAGAAAAAAGACCAAAAAGTTGTTAATGTTTACAACTGGGGTGAATATATTGATGAGTCATTACTATCTAAGTTTGAAAAAGAAACTGGAATCAAGGTAAACTACGATACTTTCGTAACTAATGAAGACCTTTATGTAAAGTTAAAGAATTCAAACGTTTCCTATGATGTTTTGATTCCTTCAGACTACATGATTGAAAAGATGATTAAGGAAGATATGTTGCAAAAGATAGACTTTGCTAACATCCCAAATTATGAAAACATAGATGAAGAATTTAAGGACAAGGAATTTGATCCTAATAACGAGTATTCAGTTCCATATTTCTGGGGAACCCTTGGCCTTGTATATAACTCTGATAATGTTAAAGAAAACATTGATAGCTGGAATGCCTTATGGGATGCAAAATACAAGGATGACATCATAATGATGGATTCATCCAGGGATGCCATAGGTTTATCCCTAGTTAGACTAGGCTATAGCCTAAATTCTGAAGATGAAAAAGAGCTAAACCAAGCCAAAGAAGAACTTGCTAAGCAAAAAGAATTAGTAAGGGCCTACCAACTTGACCAAACAAGAGATATCATGATAAATGGGGAAGCAAACCTTGCTGTTATGTATTCTGGAGATGCTGCCCTAGCTATTTCAGAAGCTCCAAATCTTAGATATGCGATACCAAAAGAAGGTTCTAATATCTTTATAGATTCAATGGTAATCCCTAAAAATGCAGAAAACAAGGAAAATGCTGAAGCCTTTATCAACTTTATGATAGAAGAACACAATGCGGCACAAAACGCATCAATTGGTTATTCTACACCTATTACAAAGGCTAAAGACCTATTAGAAGACAGCATGAGAAACAATCCAGCGTCATATCCTGATTTATCAGGCCATAAGAACCTTGAAACCTTCAGGGACCCTGGCGAAAAAGTTAAGATATATGATGATATTTGGCAATCAATAATTGCAAACTAATTTAGAAGCGGTGTTATAGACCTTGAGATCTATGACACCGCTTTTATCTCTTTTATTAATAAAGATGATAAATATATTGAAAAATATTCATACTTGATTTATTCTATAGGATATAGGAAGTATTTATTTAACTTATGTATGACTTAGTTAAGACTAAATACTAGTTCAAGGGATTGATTTTAGGAGAAAAAATATATGAATATAAATGAATTAATAACTTTTAAAAGGGCAGCTGAATTGCTAAATTTCTCAAATACGGCTAAAGAGCTTAATTACTCTCAATCTGCTATAACAATTCAAATAAAAAACCTAGAAGAAGAGTTTGGCGTTCAACTTTTCGACAGGGTTGGGAAAAATGTAAAACTTACGCCGGCAGGTCACGCCCTTTTAAACCATGCAAATACCATAATTAATGAGGTTGAAAGAGCTAAAAATGAAATAGGAAAGGATAACTTATCCCAAGATTTCTTAAGGGTAGGCTGTATAGACTCAATTTGTTCCTGTCATATCCCAAAAATAATAAAAATACTAAGGGAAAAACAAACGACCTTCCCGCTAAAAATTGTAACATCATCTCCGAGCGATCTTTTAGACATGATGAATAAAAATCAATTGGACCTAGTTTACATTTTAGATAGGCCTATATTTAATAGCAAGTGGGAAAAGGCCATAGACATAGTGGAACCCTTAAACTTTATATCTAGTTCTACATCGGAATTTGCCAATAAAGAAGATTTGTCAATCTACGATATTATTAATGAAAACTTCTATTTAACTGAAGACAACGTAAATTACAGGCTTTCATTAGAAGAGAGATTGGCGGAATTAGACCTTGAAATCAGACCTAGATTGGAAGTTTCAAGCCCGGATATTATCATAAAAGCCCTATTAGAGAGCAAGGCTATATCATATTTACCCAATTTTTCATTTAAAGAAGACCTTGAAGAAGGTTTAGTTTCAATTTTACCAATAAAAGAAATAAATTTAACCATGAATAGGCAGTTGTTCTACCACAAGGATAAGTTCGTAACCAAGGAAATGGAGACCTTTATTAAGGTCGTGTCAGAAGATTTGAAGTAAAAAGCGGCTAAATATTACAAGTATGTAACTTTTGTAATCTTTTTGTAATGAATTCTTGATTTTTGTAATAATCAATAGTAGTATACTAATTAGTTACAAAAACATTACAAAGGAGATTAGCATGAAAAGCTTTAAGAAGGTAGGTGCTTATGCACTTGCTATAGCCTTATCTGCATCAGCATTAGCTTCAAATGTCGCATATGC
>CAYFNZ010000030.1:0-10048 GCA_964344625.1 uncultured Peptoniphilaceae bacterium
AAGCCATTTATAAAGATCATGCCGATACGATTATTGGAAACTGTGATTCGATGCTTTTTCTTGGTGGTAAAGAAAAAACTACAGTTAAGGAATTGTCTGAGACTTTAGGAAAAGAAACTATAGACCTATACAACACATCTGAAAACAGGTCTAATCAAAAGTCATATGGACTTAATTACCAAAAGACAGGAAAAGACTTGATGAGCCAAGATGAGATTACTGTAATGGATGGTAGTAAATGTATTTTACAACTTAGAGGTGTAAGACCATTCTTATCCAATAAGTACGATATAACAAAGCACAAAAATTATAAGCTTTTGGAAGATTTTGATAAGAATAATGCTTTTGATGTTGAGAAGTATATGAGTAGAAAGGATAAACCAAGTCTTAAAAGAAATACTAAGATAATTAAGCTTTAAATTAATGTGTTTAAATTATATAATTAGAGGAGATATATTCAAAGTTCTATTAAAATATAACTTTGAGAATTTATAATATTTAAAAGGGGGACTACGATGGATGAGATTGTAAAAGTAAACAATGATAATAATTTAGTATCACAATCAGAATATTCATTTAGTCCAGTTAAATTTTTTAGCAAGCTTCCAGAAGTAGCGAGACCTTTGGTCGATGAAGCTGAGATAGCATTATCAAAAATTGAAGAGTCGCTGTACTCAGCACCTGCGTTTATAAATTTAATAAAATCATCTTTATCTGAAGTAAGTTTACAAGCTGTGCTTAGTGAAGATCAGAAACAAAAACTAGCTACTGGTGCACTAAAATTGATGACGAAAAAAGATGGTTCGTTAATGGCTACGTTAATTAATCCAGAAACTAAAAAGATTGTGGCTAACATTCCTTTAGAAACTGTTAAAACTACACCAGAAATTAATCAAGCTATGACTGGATTCGCATCACAAATGCAGATGGCTCAAATAGCAGAACAAATACAAAGTGTCTCAATTGCTATAGAAAGTGTTAGAAAAGGACAAGAAGATGATAGGCTTGCAATAGCTTATAGTTGTCAGCAAAAATTATTACAAGCAAGAGAAATTAAGAATCCTGAATTGCAATCTATGATGCTTATGCAAGTAATCTCAGATGCAGAAGATAGTAGGAATTTATTGATGTTAAGTCAAAAGTCTAACTTGCAATTTATTAATGAACAGCCTGAATCGACTTTCGGAAAATTATTAAAAGGAGAAAATCCTGAGAAAATTGAAAGTAGAATTAATGAAATAAGAGATGGACTGAATGCCGTTAATATGGTGTCATTAGTTGCAACACTCGCTTACAATGAATTGGGTGAAAAAGAAGCTGCAAGAAAAAGTTTGATGTATTTTGCTGATTTTATAAAGAAGACATATTTAGAAAGTCCTGGACTTGTAGATAGATTAGACATGATTGATCCATCACCAGAAAATTACTGGACTTTGACAATGCCAAGAATTGAACAAAATATTGTGGCATTACCAGTTTATTCAGAAGTAATACAAATAGAGGGTAGCATAGATGAAAAAGAATGATGAAATAAAATTGTGCAAGAATAAAGATTGTCAAAAAGTTCTTCCAAAAGACTATAAGCATAAACTATGCGAATCTTGTAGAAACAAGAGAATTGATAAGGCTAAAGACATTGTAAAAGGTACTCTTGCGGTGGGAGGAACTGCGTTAGGTGTTGTTGTAACAGTAATAACAAAGGGAAAATTTGGCTCTAGTAATAAGGGGTAGTCTAAATAGAATAATAACAAGATTAAAAAGACGATAGAAATATCGTCTTTTTTAATGCCAAAAATAAGGAGGACAAGATGAATAGGATACGAGAACCTACTGTAATAAGTTAGAAAAATAATTGAATAGCAAAGTTGTAAGCGATTGGAAAACAAATAAAACCAGTCGCTTTTTTTATTTTAAGAAAAGGAGAATTAAGAAAATTATGGAAAGAAAAATGGTGAACATTAACGCAAATCTAGTAAAAGAACCTGAGTTTATGAATTTTGAAAGAGAAGGTGAAGAAATAGAAGTCGTTAATTTTACGCTAGTTAAAAACTATGGCAAGGGCAAGGAGTATTACAATTGCTCAGCTTATGGAAACAAAGTAGAGGTAGCCAAGGATTTTGAAAAAGGAGACCTGATTCATGTTTTTGGATATTTCAAAGAAAGACAGTACAACGGTAAGACATATAAGAACTTTGTAGTGAAGTCTTATAACAAAATTGAAAACAAAAATAAAAAAGAAGAAATTTCTGAGGAGGAATAAATATGGAATTTTTCACACAAGCAGTAAATGTATTAAAGATTTTAGTAACAGCAGTTGGAGCAGGTTTAGGTGCATGGGGAGTTATTAACCTGATGGAAGGTTACGGCAATGATAACCCAGGTGCAAAATCTCAAGGTATTAAGCAACTAATGGCTGGTGGAGGTATCGTCCTTATCGGTCTTCAACTAATTCCACTATTAGCAAATGTATTGCAATAAGAGGTGATAATTTATGTTTGGACTTTTCGATAAAATTGAGGAGTTTTTCAAAGAACTCTTAATCGGAGGTATCCAAACAAACCTTGAAGATATGTTTATTGACATCAATGACAAAGTTGGGGCAATTGCTACAGATGTAGGTCAGACGCCTATGGGGTGGAACGGAGAAGTCTTTGGCTTTATAAAAAGCATTAATGACTCAGTAATCATTCCCATAGCTGGTTTAATAATTACAGCTATCTTATGTATCGAACTCATAAATGTGGTCATGCAAAGAAACAATATGCATGATACTGATACATTTGAGTTCTTTAAGTATGTAATAAAAATGTGGGTAGCTGTATGGCTAGTTTCTAATGCTTTTGACTTTTCAATGGCTGTCTTTGATGTAGCTCAAACAATGGTGCAAAAAGCGGCAGGAGTAATTAATACTTCTGCCACTGTTTCACCAGATGAGATATTAGCGATGGTTGAGACATTAAAAGAAAACTCGATTGGTGAGTTACTTATGATACTCATTGAAACTTCGCTTGTAAAAATAGCAATACAAGCTGTTTCCCTTGTGATTATGTTAGTTGTTTATGGTCGTATGTTTGAAATTTATGTTTACTCATCCGTATCGGCAATACCTTTTGCAACTATGGGGAATCGAGAGTGGGGACAGATTGGCAATAACTATATCAAAGGTTTATTTGCCTTAGGGCTTCAAGGTTTGTTCTTAATGGTATGCCTTGGCATTTATGCAGTATTAATAAAGACAATTCAAATAGAAAACATTCATCAAGGAATCTTTAGCGTTCTAGGCTATTCCTTGCTTTTAGGTTTGATGATGTTAAAGAGTGGAACACTTGCTAAAAGTGTAATGAATTCACATTAGGAGGATATTTGATGGTAAATAAAAAATTAGTTTTAGTAGGTATAGGAACATTAGCAGGTCTTGCAACTAGTGTAGTTTGTGAAATAAAAAAAAGAGAAAGACTAAATAGAATTGAAGGTGCAATTTCAGGATTGATTATTAATCAAGAGTCAATGCTTAGATACCAAAATGCAAAGAATGAAGATTTTGATGATAGGATTGAAAGCTTGGTTGATGAGGTAGCTAGTGTTTATGAACATATGGAAGTTTTAAGTAAGGATATGCATAAATAGAAAAGGAGGTAAAAATGGCATATGTACCAATCCCTAAAGATTTAAGTAGGGTAAAAACAAAGGTCGCCTTTAATCTAACGAGAAGACAGTTAATAGGTTTTACTCTAGCTGGTTTAGTTGGTTTTCCTGTATATCTTACTGTTCGAAAGTTTGTGCCTAATGATATAGCAGTCATTGTAATGATTGTAGCTACTCTTCCAATCTTTTTTATAACCATGTTTGAAAAAGATGGCTTGAAATTCGAACAGTATTTTAAATACATTTATCTACACAAATTTTACCAGCCGACAAAAAGAGTTAGAAAGGAGGTGTATAGAAATGGACAAAAAACGAAAAATCCAAGATCTAAGGTTAAAGAAAAACAAGCAAGCCTTAAAGACACAAGAGAGAGAATTAAGAAAAAAGAAAAACAAAGTCAAGTCAAAAGACCATAAGGGTGGAATACTTGACTTTATTTTTTCTAAAGATAAGAAAAGATATACAGTTGAAGACACAATTCCATATTTAAGAATGTTAAAAAATGGAGTCTGTCAGCTTGATGAAAAACGATATAACAAGACAATAGAATTTCAAGATATAAACTATCAACTTGCCCTAGAAGAAGATAGAGACCTAATCTTTAATCAATTCGCTAATTTCCTAAACTCATTTGATCCTAGTGTGTCAGTTGAGTTTTCTTATATAAATCAAATGGGAAGAAATCAAGAAATGGAGGAAGCAATCAAAATACCTGAAAAGGGAGATGGCTATGATGAAATAAGGTTAGAGTTTAGAACGATGCTTAAAGACCAACTCGCCAAGGGCAATAATGGACTTAAAAAGTCTAAATACATTACCTTTACTGTAGAAGCTGATAAGTTAGAGCAAGCTATAGCAAAGCTTGAAAGATTAGAAATTGATATTTTATCTAACTTTAAGTCTATGGGAGTTAGAGCTGAAACTTTAACAGGTGAAGAAAGACTAAAGCTTTTGCATAACATTTTAAATCCTGATAGAAAATTTGAATATTCATTTAATAATCTAGGGAAAAAGGAAACTAGCAAGAACTATATTGTTCCAAATGAATTCAACTTTGCTCCAAACAAATATTTTAAGTTTGGGAAATATATTGGAAGAGTTAGCCACTTTCAGGTTTTAGCTAGTGAGTTGTCAGATAGGATGTTAGCAGAGTTTTTAGATATCGATGACAATATAAATATTTCATTTCACATTAAGTCTATAGAGCAATCAGAAGCCATAAAGATGGTCAAAAGAAAGAATACAGATATAGATAAGATGAAAATAGAAGAGCAAAAGAAAGCAGTTCGTTCAGGCTATGATATGGATATTATCCCATCAGATATTAATACCTATGGAGAAGATGTAAAAAAATTATTAAAAGACCTTCAAAGTAGAGATGAGAGATTGTTTCTTGTTACTATCGTCATTATGAACTTTGCAAGAACAATACAAAAGCTTGATAATGCTATTGCTCAAGTATCTTCTATAGCTAATAGACATAACTGTAAAGTAAAGTCTTTAGACCATCAGCAGGAGCAAGGTTTAATTACGGTATTACCTTTAGGAATAAATCAAATAGAAATAGAAAGGGGACTTACAAGTTCTTCAACAGCAGTTTTTATTCCTTTTACAACGGAAGAATTATTTATTGATTCAAAAAACAGTCTCTACTACGGATTAAATGCTTTAAGTCATAACTTGATAATGGCTGATAGGAAACTTCTTAAAAATCCAAATGGTCTTATATTAGGAACACCTGGTTCAGGTAAATCCTTTTCTGCAAAACGTGAAATGGCTAATGCAATTCTAGTAACAGATGATGATGTTATTATTTGTGATCCAGAAGGTGAATATGGAAGTCTGGTCAAAGAATTTAATGGTGAAGTTATTAAAATCTCAACCAAGTCTAAGGATTATTTAAATCCATTAGATATAAATATGAACTATGGAGATGGTGATGCACCATTAAAAGATAAGGCAAACTTCATCATGTCTATGCTTGAATTGGTAGTTGGAGGAAGTGGTTTAACGGCAGCAGAAAAGTCTGTTATCGATAGGTGCTTACCAAAGATATATGAAAAGTATTTTGAAGACCCTAGACCTGAAAATATGCCTATACTACAAGATCTGTATGACATGCTAAAGAGTCAAGAAGAAAGTGTTGGTAGAAAGCTTGCAACTGAGATGGAAATATATGTTACAGGTTCTCTAAATGTTTTTAACAATCATTCAAATGTAGATTTAAATAAGCAGTTACTTTGCTTTGATATTAAGGAGTTAGGCACACAACTTAAAAAGATAGGTATGCTTGTCATTCAAGACCAAGTTTGGAACAAGGTTTCTCAAAACAGAGGAAACAAGTCAACAAGGTATTATATAGACGAGTTTCACTTGTTATTAAAAGATGAACAGACAGCTCAGTATTCAGTAGAAATATGGAAAAGGTTTCGTAAATGGGGTGGTATTCCAACGGGCATTACTCAAAACGTAAAAGACCTTTTAGCAAGTAAAGAAATAGAAAATATTTTTGATAATACGGATTTTGTCCTAATGCTAAATCAAGCACCTGGAGATAGAGATATTCTAGCAAGTAAACTTAAAATTTCATCACCTCAGCTTCGTTATGTAACTAATTCAAATGCTGGTGAAGGGCTAGTTTTCTTTGGTAACACGATAGTTCCATTCGTGGACAAGTTCCCTAAAGATACGATTCTTTATCAGAAGATGACTACAAAACCTGAAGAGGTGAGAGATGAAAAAGAAAAGGAATAAAACATTTGACGAAAAATTAAGGCTATTTGAAGAGAAGAAAGAGGGTGATGGAAATAAGATAATTGTAGAAGATTCAAAACTTAAGCATGGAGACGATTATCGAGGTAAGCTCATAAAAGAAAGTGAAAGATTCCAAGATAAAATCACTAATAAAGAAAGTAAAAGAATAAGTGGTGTAACAATCAAAAACCATGAGAAACCTAAAAGACCTCAACGTAAATTGAGTGAAGAAAGTCTACAAGTCAGTGAAGATAATAAGGGAATATTTGAAAGTATAGACTCATATAAAGAAGTAAGAGCAGACTCTAATATTAATTCAGAAGAGTCTGTTTTTGTATCCGTAGATAGTAAGGAAAGCCAAATAGACAAAAAGCATAAATTAAGAAAGAATGCTGAAGAATTTAGGGAAAAAGAAGCAAAGGCTACTAACTATGATAAAGATGAAGTTTATGACCCACTTAGTAGAGATACGGATAATGATGGTATAGCTGATAGATATGATAACAACTTTAAGGACAGTGATTATTTTGAATCAACTTATGATGTTGAAGATCCTAAAGATAAATTAAGTCTTGCTGATGAATCTAGCTTTAAGAAAAAGATAAATCGAAAGATCGGAAAGGACTTTCAAAGTAAAGAAAGCAAGGATAGCGTTAAAAAAGAAAATAGTAAATCAAGAAACTATGACGATAAGCTTTTTACAAGGACTAGAGGTAAAGAAGATAAGACCAGTAAAGGTAAAGAAGCAGTTGAAAATAGACAAAAGAAAAATAACCAGCTAAAGAAAATAAAAAGAAATAATTCGGATAAGAGTGTAAAAGCAGGTATTTTAGCAGGAACTGAAACTAGCCAAAGACTTGTAAGAGATTATCTAAGTTCTGGAAGTGATGAGAATGTAGGTGTAGAGGGTGCTGAAAAAATAGCAGATGCTAATTCTAAACTCATTCACCATGGAAAAAGTGTAGCTAGTAAAAGGAAAAATAAAGCTAATTATTCCTTAAAGAATGAAGAGTCAGCACTTCAAGATAAGAAATCAAAACTTGATTTTCGTGATGAAACTGAAAGAACAAGTAGTAGCAATCAGGCACAAAAAAAAGAAAACTATAAAAAGCATCAAAAAAGACGAAGGATGAAGGAATCAATTCGAGAAAGAAAGCACACGAGAGTTAGAGACCGAATCAAAAAAAGTTTGAAAGAGAGTGCGATTGGACTTAAAAACTTCATAGAAAGAAAAGGGAAAGGCTTATTAATAGGGATTGTAGCAATCATCGTGCTTGGAACATTCTTTATTAGTTTTGGAGGAAGTGGTTTATCAGTCATGATGAACACAACAAACTCTAGCTTAACAACTAGCTATTTATCAGATGAGACAGTTTTAAGTAATGTTGAGTCATATTTTTTCTCACAGGAAGAAGGACTTAGAGATGAATTAGCAAGTGTTGAAACAAATTACCCTGGCTATGATGAGTATGTAATCAATCAAAACGAATATGTAGGTCATAACATTCATGAATTATTGTCCTATATAACTGCAAGATATGGTGAGGTTAAGAATTTATCTGAAGTCAAGTCTAGTTTAGACGAGCTATTTTTAGCTATGTATAAAGTGGACTATAAAGAAGAGATTGAGATTAGATATAAAACTGTTACTGAAACCTATGTAGATGAATACGGTGAAGAATACACTATAAGCTACGAAGAGCCTTACGAATATAAAAAGCTAATAGTTACTCTGAAAAAGAGGGAAATGGACAGTGTTATTCGTGATGTATTTAATGATTATCCAGAGAATCTAAAACATTATGAATCTCTTTTTGCAAGCCAAGGGAACATGGCTGAAGTCTTTGGTAACACGCATTTAATTATCGCAAATGGTGGTGTTGGAGGTGGACAAGAATATGAAGCGTCTGCTGAGGTGCAAAAGAAGATTGTAGATGCAGCATATATAACACCTTCGCCAGGTGCTGGTTGGTGTGCCATGTGGGTATCACAGGTATATCAAAATGCTGGACTTGGATATTTGGGTGGAAATGCAAATGACATGTATAGAAACTTCACCTATACATCAGATTCATCAAAACTTGAAGTAGGAATGATTGTTGCAGTAGAAAGCAGTAGTAGTGGGGGTGATTTAGGTACAATTTATGGTCACGTTGGGATATATATCGGTGACGGTATGGTCATGGATAATGTAGGAACTATTAGGGTTACAAGTCTTGAAAATTGGATTGCTACATTTTGTCAGCACCATCCTGTAGGCTATGGATTCCCACCAGCAGTACAAAAATGAGAGAAAGGATAGGAAATGTGAGTAGAAGATTAAATACGGTAAACAATAAGATAAATAAGATTAAAGAAAAGAAAGCCCAACTTGAAGAAGAGTTAGGGCTTTTATTATTGGAAAAAGAAGAACTAGAAAATCAAGAAATTGTAGCTATATGTAGAAAAAATGATATTAGCTTAGAGGAATTGATGAAAAAGGTTAATGAAGAAAAAAGATTGAAAAATAAGGAGAATAAAGATAATGAAAACTTTTCTTAAAAATAAAAAGATTACAGCAGGACTTTTAGCTATAGCTATGCTAGTGACAGTTTTTGCAAGCATGATGGGAATTGACAAAGTAAGAGCTCATGCAGTTGATTTAGAAGATTATGGCAAGTTTCAAACCTATTATGAAATTGAGTTTGTAGATAATACTTCAGATGAGGTTTTTACAGGAGCATTTTATGCAGATCACACTAAAAAAATCGGTAAAGAACTTAATTTCAAATTTAATTTAAGTAGAAATTTCAAGCTTAGAGACCAGACGAAAATTGATGGATATAGTTATACATTTACCAACGAAGATATGGTAAAGCTTAATAGCTTAGACGACTTGAAGTATAGAACTAAAGAGTCTTATGCCTATTATAATGTCCCTAATATAGAACTAGCTTCCTTTGTGGAATTAGTAGCTACTGATGGAGATGGTGATTACTACATTGGTGATATTTCAATTAAATCAACTACAAAGAAGATAAATGGTGAAGATGTTAATGTGTTTGTTTTATCCACACCGATTTTAAAATTAAATAGAAATATTGAGAAAACTATAATTGATTATGAAGGTGAGTTAAACGAAGCAAGTAAGCTTGAAATCATTGAAAAAGTTAATAAAGCTAATCCTAATATTAATAATTTGAGGAAAATCAGGATTGAAGGCGATAAGTTAATTATCGAAACTTGGAACAGATATCATACCAATATTCCTTATCTAGAAATGAATGTTGAAGATTTAATTAAACGTGTAAAAAATGCAGAAACACAGACCGAGTCACCTGAAACAAAAGATGAAGAGACACAAACGCAAGTTGAAGTAATTGTTAAGTATCTTTTTGAAGATGGAAAAGTCTATAAGGAAGAAAAGGTAAATGCTGATGTTGGAGCAGTTTTAGATAGTGGGGATATACCTACAATTCCAAATGATATGAAATTTGTAGATGATTTTCTGTTTTATGAAGTTAAAGCTCAAGACAATATAATCGAAAGAAAGGTAGCTTATCTATCAGAGGACAAAGAAACACAAACAGATGATACAAAGACAGAAGATAAGTCAACACAAACAGAGTTAGAAGGACAGGATATTTCAGAGCTTGAAAAAAAGACTGAA
>CAYFNZ010000030.1:10148-12176 GCA_964344625.1 uncultured Peptoniphilaceae bacterium
AACACAAACAGAGTTAGAAGGACAGGATATTTCAGAGCTTGAAAAAAAGACTGAAGAAATGTCTAAGGAATTAGAAAATCTACAAAAAGAAATTGAAAACTCTAAAGTTATGACTAAAGAACAAGCTGATAAGATTGAAAAGCTTGAAAAAGAAAAGTCGGAATTAGAAAAAGCTTTAGAAGAAGCAAAAAAGATAAATGAAGAAGCGACAAAAGAAAATAAGTCAAAAGAGAACAAAGAAACAGCTGAGAAAATTAAAGCTTTAGAAGAAAAATTAGTAAAGCTAGAAGAAAGCTTAAAGGAGTCAAATAAGCTTATTCAAGAATCTAAAAAAGAAAACTTGAATAAGGAAAGTGTTACAAAAACAGATAATACAAATCTGCCTAAAACGACAGAACAAGTTGTAACTAAAAATAGCCAGTCTGATGTAGAACTAAAGGATAAAAAGGTTACTGAAAATAATACTCAAACAAATAAATCCGTAAATCCTTATGGTGATACAAGTAAAACAACGAAAGTTGAAGATAAGGCTGAAAAGACTGAAAAAGAAACCGATGTTAGATATCCTAATAAACTTACAGCGAAACAACCATTAAACAGCCAGCAAAATAATACAGGGACAACTAACAGTCAGATTAACACTAATAAAGGTGTAGCAAGTGAACCTTCAAAGGCTAGAGGAACTGTAACTGAAAATGTAGATAATGCTAATAAAGATTTTCCAATTCATCATGGAAGTGAAGCATTAAAAGAAGATGGATGTTATCAGTGTCCAGATGTTCCATATTATTCAGCAGATGCAAGACAATTTGTAACTTTTACAACTAAAAACGGAAAGTCATTTTATCTAATTATTAATCATGATGAAGACAGTGAGAATGTAATGTTGCTTACAGAAGTTTCTGAAGATGACCTATTAAATATGGTTGAGACTAAAGAAAAGCCTGTAAAAGAAGAGCCTATCAAGGTAGAAGAACCTGAAACAAAACCAGTCGAAAAAGAACCTGTACAAAAGGAAGAACAAAGTAATGCAGGGATGTATCTATTAGTAGGCTTGGTATTGGTTGCAGTTTTAGGAGCAGGCTATTACTTCAAAGTGGTAAAACAAAAAGAACAAAAAGAGTTGATGGACTTTGAAGAAGATGATGAATATTATGTAGAAGCAAGTGATGACTATGAAGATTTAGATGAAGAAGATATCGATAGTAGTGATTTGCTGTAAGAGTTGTATAAGGGCGAGAGTATAAAAGCTTTCGCTCTTTTCTTTTTATGGGAGGAATTAAATGAAATTAGTAATTGCAGAAAAACCGAGTGTAGCTAAGACAATAGCTGATGTAATAGAAGCAAGGGAAAGAAAAGAAGGATATTTTGAAGGAAGTGGCTACTTAGTTTCATGGTGTGTTGGTCATTTAGTAAGAATGGTCAATCCTGAAAAATACGATGGAAAGTATGCCAAATGGAAAATTGAAGATTTACCTATTTTCCCTAGTGAATATATCTATGAATTAAATCCAAAGACTAAGAAGCAATTTAGCATCTTAAAGAAGTTAATGGCTGATAAGAGAGTTGATAGTATCGTTAATGCTTGTGATGCTGGACGTGAAGGAGAGCTTATTTTCAGACTTGTCTACGACCATGCGAAATGTAAAAAGAAGATTGAAAGATTGTGGATTTCTTCGATGGAAGATAGTGCAATAAGAGAAGGTTTTAATACATTAAAAGATGGTAGTGAATATGAAAACTTGTATTCATCGGCTAAGGCGAGGTCAATTGCAGACTGGCTTGTAGGCATGAACCTAAGTAGGCTTTACTCATGTCTATATAATCAAAGTTATTCAGTAGGAAGAGTTCAAACTCCAACATTAAATATGATAGTTGAAAGAGATATTTCTATAGAACGATTTGTTAAAGAAAAATATTATACGGTTGAAATAAAGTGTGAGGATATTACTCTTTCGACAGAAAGAATTGATGATTATGAAGTTGCCAATCAACTAAGAAATTTAATAGATGACAAGATAAAAATTA
>CAYFNZ010000031.1:0-10003 GCA_964344625.1 uncultured Peptoniphilaceae bacterium
AATTTGGATATTTAAAGGGGACCAGATTTTTGTCTGGTCCCCTGGGTTTATCTTGATTCTACTTCAATATATCTTTATAGCAAAAAAATCGCCAGAAAGATTCTTTCTTCCCAGCGACTTTTGATTTGTTAATTAAATTACTTTACTTCTACAGTTGCTCCTGCTTCTTCTAATTTAGCTTTGATTTCGTCAGCTTCTGCTTGAGAAACTTTTTCCTTGATTGCCTTTGGAGCACCGTCAACTAAAGCTTTAGCTTCTTTTAATCCTAATCCAGTAATTTCTTTAACTACTTTGATTACGTTAACTTTTGATGATCCAGCTGATTCAAGAACTACGTCGAATTCAGTTTGTTCTGCTTCTGCAGCTGCTGCTTCTCCGCCTGCTGCTGGAGCTGCTGCTACAGCTACTGGAGCTGCTGCTGATACGCCGAATTCTTCTTCTAATGCTTTAACTAATTCTGATAATTCTAATACTGTAAGAGCTTTTACTTCTTCAACTAAATTTTGTACTTTTTCTGACATGTTTATTTCCCCCATTAAATTGATTATGCGTTTTCTTCTTGTTTTTCTTTTACTGCGTTAAGTGCGTATACTAACTTAGAAACGATTCCGTTAAGCGCACTTGCGAATCCTTGGATAGGTGCATTCAATCCACCTAGAGCCATTGCTATTAATACTTCTCTTGTTGGTAACTTAGCTAATGCCTTAACTTCATCTGCAGATAGAACTTTGCCGTCTAGCAAACCACCCTTGATGACAAGCTTATCATTCTCTTTACTAAAATCAGCAGTTACCTTAGGACCTTGAACCATGTCTTCGTTTGAGAAAACAAAGCCGTTAGGACCTGTAAGATATTCTTCGAAACCTTCGTAGCCTAGTTCTTGAAGAGCTATGCTTACCATAGTATTCTTGTAAACCTTGTAGGATGATCCTGAATTTCTATATCTGCTTCTTAAGTCAGTAACTTGAGAAACATTCAATCCACGATATTCTACGATTACAACTGATTTAGAGTTTTGAATAGCTTCTTTGATTTCGCTAATTACCTCTTGTTTTTGAGCTAATCTTGCTTCCTTCACTGTTCACCTCTCCTTTGTCGGCCACTTAGTGTCTGTATAGCATCTTAAATCTAATTTAAAATAACAAACTCCTTGAATCTTTACTTACACGCAAAGACACAAGGAGATAAATTCATATACATCGCACCTATATAGGATGATTAAGGTCTCCCCCCTATAGTCTTTGGCAGCCTATTTAATTAACGTATTAAAGTATAACACGATTCGTGTGATATTGCAAATTTAAATTGCTATTACTTGTTAGCAATTTCCATAATCTTGGCACTATTCAATTTGATTCCTGGTCCCATAGTGCTTGCTAGGGTAACTGATCTTAGGTATTTACCCTTTGATGAAGCTGGTTTATCTTTAATTACTGCTTTTAATAAAGTCTTGATGTTTTCGTCTAAAGCTTCTTCTGAGAAACTTGCCTTACCTACTGGAACGTGAACGATATTTTGCTTGTCAGTTCTGTATTCAACCTTACCAGATTTAGCATCTGTAACAGCCTTAGCTACGTCAAATGTAACTGTTCCAGTCTTAGGGTTTGGCATCAAGCCTCTAGGTCCTAAAACCCTACCTATCTTACCAACTTGACCCATCATGTCTGGAGTTGCTATAGCAGCGTCAAAGTCTAACCAACCTTCTTTTTGAACCTTGTCGATTAGGTCTTCACCAGCAAAGTCTGCACCAGCGTTTAAGGCTTCTTGAACCTTGTCGCCCTTAGCGAAAACTGCAACTCTTACAGTCTTACCAGTTCCATGTGGAAGTACTACTGTATTTCTAACTTGTTGGTCAGCGTGTCTTGAGTCAACACCTAACTTGATGTGTAATTCTATTGTTTCGTCAAATTTTGCCTTAGCAGTTTCCTTAACTAGTTTAACTGCTTCGTCTATGTCATATAGATTATCAAAATCTACTAACTTGCTTATTTCTTCGTATCTTTTTCCAAATTTTTTTGCCATTTTATCCTCCTCGTGGTAATAACGGATTAACCTTCCACTAGTCTTCTACTGTAACACCCATTGATCTTGCTGTACCAGCTACCATCTTTTCAGCAGCTTCAATTGTAGCAGCATTTAAGTCAGGCATCTTAAGTTCAGCTATTTCTCTAACTTGAGCCTTTGTTAATTGTCCAACTTTCTTCTTGTTTGGTTCTCCTGAACCTGATTCCATACCAAGAGCCTTCTTTATTAATACAGCTGCTGGTGGAGTCTTTGTAATAAATGTAAAGGATCTATCTGCATATACTGTAATAACTACTGGTATGATAAGACCCATTTGATCTTGAGTTTTTGCATTAAATGCCTTAGTAAATTCCATGATGTTTAGACCGTGAGGACCTAGAGCGGTACCTACTGGTGGTGCAGGTGTTGCCTTACCTGCTGGAATTTGTAACTTTATCATTGCTATAACTTTTTTAGCCATTTTTTCCCTCCTAAATAACTAAAAGACTAAACGCTAAAATTTAGCCTAAATGTGGTTTGGCGGTTTCCCTCCCACTGGCATATATGTTAATCTAACTGATTATATTCAAATTTATTATTTCTTTTCTATATCGGCAAATTCAATTTCGGCTGAAGTATCTCTACCGAACATGTTGATAATAGCCTTTATAAAACCTTTTTCATAATTGATATCTTCGACTGTAGCACTGAATCCTCTAAATGATCCATCTACTATGTCTATAACATCACCCTTTTCGATTCCCAAATCTTCAGGTCTAACCTTAACTTGGATAGAGTCCTTGCCTTCTACACCGAAATCCTTGATTTCTCTTTTAGTTAGTGGCACTGGCTCAGAATCTGGTCCTACAAAACCTGTAACACCTCTAGTATTTCTTATCAAATACCAATTCTTTGGGTTGATGATCATCTTTATTAGCACATAACCTGGGAAAATCTTTCTTTCCTTAATTACTTTCTTGCCGCCTTTATTATCTTCATACTCTTCCATTGGGACTGCAACTCTAAAAACATCGTCAGCCTTCCCATTTTCAATCATACTCTCGATTTTTTCTTTGACCTTGTTTTCATAGCCTGAATAAGTGTGAACAACATACCACTTCGCATCTTTTTCTCTTGTATTGTCTACTACATTGTCCATCAAAAATGCTCCCTTCTTAAACGACTAAGTTTAACAAGAATCTTAATATTTCATCGATTAATTTAATAACAACTGATACTACAATTAGCGATGTGAATACAACTATTGCAGAGTTTACTGTTTCGTCCTTTGTAGGCCAAACAATCTTCTTAAATTCTTGTTTGATTCCTTTGAAAAAACCTTGCTTCTTCTTTTTTTCAGTCATGGCTCCCCCTACTTAGTTTCTCTGTGTAATGTATGCTTCTTGCAGAACTTGCAATACTTCATTAATTCTACTCTACCTGTTGTGTTTGTCTTGTTTTTCATAGTATCGTAGTTTCTGTTCTTGCATTCTGTACAAGCAAGTTTTACTTTTTCTCTCATGTTTACCTCCTACGTCAAAGTTATCAGTCGGTATACTGATACATCAATACATTTTATAATAGAAAGCTCTGCTAGTCAAGTAAAATACTAGCTTAAACTTCAATTATCTTGTCTTCATATAAATTTATAATTTCTTCTAGGGCATTTCTAAAGTAGCCGTTGTTTACTACTGTATAGTCGGCAAACATCTTATAGCTTTTTATCCTGGATTCCTTCAATTTATATAGGTGGCCTGGGCCGCCTTGGGATATGGGCCTGTTTCTTGTAGAAAGTTTTTTCACGTCCCTATCTATATATATAATGATGGAATTTTGCTTTAGGTAGAAATGATTTTCTTCCCTAGTTACCACGCCGCCTCCTGTCGATATGACGTGGTTTGTCATCTTGCCTATTTTCCTACAGATTTGAGTTTCCATCTTCCTAAATGTTTCTTCGCCACTTTCTTCTATGACTTGGGCAGGTCTAAGCCCATAGGTCTTAAAAAATTCATCGTCCAAGTCAACATGGACCTTATTTAGGCTCTTTGCCAGATTTCTTCCTATAGTGGTCTTGCCTGAACCCGGCATGCCAATTAGGACTATGTTTAATTTAGAGTCAAAAAGCTGGTTTCTCATCTCTAGGGCCTTTTTATAGCCTATCTTTTTTCCTGTAAAGATTTCAACGGTCTTTTTAGCCTGTTAAAATAGCATGTCTAGGCCGCCGTAGGCCTTGATTTTTCTCTTCTTAGCTTCAAAGACCAGCCTTGAATAGATGGGATTATATACCACGTCTACCACAAATTCAAGCCCCTTGATCCTATCCAAGTCAACCAGGGTCTTAGATGTATCATCATTGGTACCTACCGGAGTCGTATTTATAAGGATTTGAAAGTCCTTAAGGTCAGGCAGGTCATAGAGGTTTTCATAATTTACAGGTCCCTTTCTCGATACAAAGGTAACCCTTTTTGCCCCCATATTTTTTAGGACTGCTTCTACGGTTCTTGATGTAGCTCCAGTTCCAAGGACTAGGGCGCTTTTGTTTTTAACATAGACTTTTTTTTCGATTAGGAGCTTTTTAAATCCATAATAGTCTGTGTTAAAGCCATATTTCTTGCCATCTTGGAATTTGATGGTATTTACCCCCCCTATTTCTTGGGCTTCCCTGCTTGTAGAGTCAAGGTATTCCATGACCTTTCTCTTGTAGGGGATGGTGACATTAAGCCCCTTTAAGCCTTCCTTGTTTAAGAAGGTCTCAACTTGGTCAGGCTTTAATTCGATTAGGTCATATTCGTAGTCTGCCATCTTTTCATGGATTTCCTTGGAATAGGAATAATCGAGTTTCCTTCCGATTAGACCGTAAGAAGACTTGTCATATTTAATGATATTTTCCTGCCTTCTCTTACTATCCTGGAAAATGCTCCTATATATGTTGTCTATCTCTCTGGTATAGTCTGGGTACTTGTTTTTTAGCCTATTTAGGATTTCTTCTTCTCTTTTTGAGTCCTTTACCCTCAGGTCTTCTTTGGCTTTTTTCCTGCCTACTTGGTCGGTTAGACCCATTCTTTCTATATATAGGTCCATGAGTCTTTCGTCTATGGAGTCGATTTTATCCCTTAGGCTGGCCCTTTCTTTTTCATCTTGGTAGACCATATCTAAGACTGCGATAGCCGCCATGGCTTCTACAACTGGCGGAGTCCTAAGGACAAAGGCCGGGTCGTGTCTTCCCTCAATTTCTAGGACTTCTTGCCTTTCTTCTTTTATATTTAGGGTTTCTTGAGGGCTTGATATTGAGGCTGTAGGCTTAAAGGCTATCCTTGCTATTATTGGCATGCCATTAGCTATGCCTCCATTTACGCCGCCTGCCTTGTTGGTCTTGGTTTGGATTTTTCCATCTTTAAGGACCCAGGGGTCGTTGTTTTCCGATCCTTTTAGGGTGCTTGCTTCAAAGCCGTTGCCAAAGTCTATGCCCTTGCTTCCCGGTATTGAAAGTAGGAGTCTTGAAAGCTTGGCTTGAATCCTGTCGAAGTAGGCATTGCCCATGAAGGGAAGGTCTCCCACTATGGCAAGCTCAAGGACGCCCCCGAAGGAGTCTTTTTTGTCCCTAAATTCTTGGACTCTTTGGTAGATGGCTTTTTCAAGGTCCTTATTTAAAAGAGGAAGGTTTTTATCCAGCTGGTCTAGGTCTTTTTTTGAAAGATTTACCCTGTCAAAGGCCTGGTCTTTTATGTCGTAGACTTCTAAAAAGTGGGACCCGATGAAGATATTTTTTTCTTCTAGGATTTGCAGGCAGATGGCTCCACAGGCTACAAGGGCGACTGTCATCCTGCCAGAAAATTGGCCAGATCCGGCTAGGTCAAAGTCTTGACCAAATTTTTTAAGGGCCACATAGTCTATGTGGGATGGCCTTGGGACTTCCTTGAATTTGGAGTAGTCTTTGGACCTGGTATCCCTGTTTTCAAAATAGCCCTTGATTATCCTGCCATCGGTTAGGTCCTGGTCTATGCCTTCTGTGATATGAAGGATGTCCTCTTCCTTCCTATCTGTAGCATAGGTCTTATTTGAGGCAGACCTTCTTTTGAGAAAGTCTTGAATCTTTTCTTGAGAAATCCTGTGACCTTTTTTAATTCCATTTAGGGAAAATTCAATTTTTTCAGAATGGCTCTTGCCATTTATTTCAATCATTAATTCACTTGACCTATATTTCATCTTCCCCTCCTATTTGGTCCTGTATTTCTGATATTTCTACGCCTATTTTTTTCATGTCTTCTTCAAAGTCTGGATAGGACTTGTTAATCGCTTGAAAGTCCTCAATAGTAACTTGAATTTCATTGTCATTTTTGTCAGTCAAGCCTGCCGCAACGAGGCCTGCCATGACTAGCCTATGGTCCTTATGGGAGTCTATGGTGCAAGATTTTAAGTCCCCTGGAAGGACTATAAATTTATCCCCATCTACATAGGACTTGGCTCCCAGCCTCCTATGTAGGTTAAGGACAGCCTCCACCCTGTCAGACTCCTTAAGTCTTAGCCTATTGATATTGTGAAAAACAGATTTTTCTTCACAAGAAAGGGCCAAGACGCTTAAGACCGGAAATAGGTCGATATTTTCTTCTATGTCCATGTCAAATGCATAAAGTTTAGATTTCTGAACTTTTAATTCTTGGTCCTGCCATTCAAGGTTCGCCCCCTGGCTTTTAAGGATTTCAACTATGTTTTTATCCCCTTGGTAAGAATTTTTGTTTAGTCCCCTTATCCTTAAGTTGCCTTTTAGAAGGCCTAGGGCTATTGCTACCAGGGCATTGGACCAGTCGCCTTCTATCTTTATTTCTTTAATAGGATTATTACTATATTCTAAATTTTTAATCTTGTCTATGATTATCTTGTCTTTTAGAATTTTTACATCATAGGAAAATTCCCTCATGACACCTGCTGTCATCTCAATGTATGCAAGGGACTTTACCTTTCCTAGCAAGTCGATTTCTATATGGTCTGCTATAAATGATGATGCCATCATAAGGCCTGAGATGTATTGGCTGGAAATGTCTGCCCTGAGTTTGTAATATATGCCATCTGGGCCTCCTGCCTCGATTTGCCCCTGGCCTATAAAGGGAAGTTTTTGGTCGCTAAAGTTTACCCCCTTTTGGCTAAGCTGGTCAAGTAAGTCCCCAAGAGGCCTTTCTGGAAGCCTCCCCCTGCCTGTAAATTCATAACTTCCTTCTTCTATAAAGGCGTAGGGTAGGATAAATCTTAGGGAAGAGCCGGATTCTTTGAAGTCCAAAACATTGTCGCTTGTTTTTTCAAAGCCATTTATGGTTAGAAAAAGTTTAGAAACTTGAACTTTTGACCCGATTTTTTGAAGGGCTTCTACGGTCACACCCACATCATCGCACATGCCCTTGTAGGTGATTTTCACTCCTTTTGACCTTGATGCCATGATTAAATACCTATGAAAAAGGGACTTAGAAGCTGGTATTTCTATGTCCCCCTTTATTTCTTTGATTCTTATTTTTTTTATCATAAGCCCAAAAACTCCCTGAGGTCTTTTAAGTCTACATTCAAGGTAAATGCTGAGCCCAAGGCATTTAACATGACTAATTTGATAGAGTCTTCCTCATTTTTCTTATCTAGACTGATGTATCTTTCGATTTCTTCATATGTAAAGTTGAATTCATAAGGAAGCTTGTTGATTTTTAGGATTTCAATTAGCAGGTCGCTTGGCTTTATGTCCCCAAATTTTCTTATCAAGTCCCTGTTCGGAAGCCTTTTTGGTAAAAAGCCTTTTTCTTCTGATAGCTTGGTCATAAATACCATGCCTATGGCTACGGCCTCTCCATGCCTTAATTCATAGGCTGAAAGCTTTTCTAGGGCGTGGGCTAGGGTGTGCCCAAAGTTTAGTTCCATCCTAGATGCCTTATCGAATTCATCGTTTTTTATCTTGTGGTATTTCGCCTTAATCGATTGGCCGATTACTTCATAGAGACAGGCCTTGTCAGACCTTAGGTCCCCATCTAAGAGGTTAATCATGCCAGGGCTGTTGATAAAGGCCATCTTTATTGATTCTGCTATGCCCTCGTAAAATATCCTGTCATTTAGGCTTTCAAAGACATCTATGTCACAGACTACCCTGCTCGGTTGCTTGAAGGTCCCAACTAGGTTTTTGCCTTGGTCTAGGTTGATGGCTGTCTTTCCTCCTACGCTGGCATCTACCGCCGCCAAGGTCGTTGTTGGAACTAGGACGTGGGGCATCCCCCTCATATAGAGGCTGGCAGCTAGGCCTGAGATGTCGCAGATTACTCCGCCTCCGATAGCCACAATCATGTCTGTTTTCCTAAAGGAATTTTCAGCTAGGGTGTTTAGAATCTTGAATAAATTGTCTAGGTTTTTTTCTTTTTCTCCAAAGTCAAATATTAGTCTTTCAACTACTTGTTTGTGGGAAGAAAAGCTATTATCTATCTTCATGCCATACAGTTTCCAGACGATTTCATCGCTTATGATAAGGACCTTTTGGTCGTGCCTTACCCCTATATGGTCATATAAGTTTTCAATTATTTGCTCTCCAAGTATAAATTGGTAATTACTTGATAACTTGATATCTATAATTTGATTGATAATAGCCTTCATAATTTACCCCTCTATTATTCTTTTGATTTCTCTTGATTTGTCTATTATTGGCTCCAATTCTTCTGGTAGTATAGCTTGGTCCTTGTCTGTTAGAGCCTCTTCAGGCTTGTCGTGAACCTCGATTATAAAGCCGTCTGCTCCTGCAGCTATCCCTGCTAGGGCGACTGGGGATACGTATCTTGCAATCCCCGTGGCATGTGATGGGTCCACTATGACCTTGTAAGGGGTCCTTTCTTTTAATATAGGTATAGAGCTAATGTCAAGTGTGTATCTTGTGGAATTTTCAAAGGTCCTTATTCCTCTTTCGCAAAGGATTATCTTGTCATTGCCCATGGAGCTTATATACTTTGCAGACTGGATAAACTCTTCCAGGGTTGATCCCATGCCTCTTTTTAGAAGGATGTACTTGTCGGTCTTTCCCAGCTCCTTTAAGAGCTCGTAGTTTTGCATGTTTCTGGTTCCAACCTGTAAGATGTCAATGCCTTCAAAAAAGTCTAAATGCCTTGGGTCGACAATTTCAGATACCACAAAAAGGCCTTCCTCTTTTTTCAAATCCCTTAGGTAGTCAAGACCTCTTTTACCAATTCCTTGGAAGCTATCCGGTGATGTCCTAGGCTTGTAGGCTCCACCCCTTATTATTTTTATGCCCCTGTCCTTAAGTTTTTTCCCTATCCTGAAGACTTGGTCCCTATCTTCTATGGAGCAGGGACCAGCTATAAATACTTCTTCTGCCAGAATTTCTTCTAATCTTTCTTTTTGATTCTTATGCATTACTTGTTGTACTTAATTACGGAAAATGTCTTGTAGTCTTTTAACAAGTCCATTCCCTTAAGGTCTGTAAGCTCGATTAAAAATCCTACGCAGCTTACTATGGCCCCTGTTGCTTCTACTAGTTTTGTAGCTGCAAGGGCTGTTCCACCTGTAGCCAATAAGTCATCAAGAATCAAAACTTTATCCCCCTTGGATAAAACGTCAGCATGCATTTGGATAGAATTTGATCCATACTCTAGGTCATATTCCATTTCAAGAACTTCACCTGGAAGCTTGCCTGGCTTTCTTATCGGTATGAATCCCTTGTTTAATTTATAGGCAAGTGGAGCTCCCATGATAAAGCCTCTAGCTTCTATACCTACTACATAATCAAAGTCTACATCCTTAACAGCTTCTGCAACTTGATTGATTGTTTCTTGAAAAACATCCTTGTCCTTCAACAATGTAGTGATATCCTTAAAACTAATTCCTTCTTTTGGGAAGTCCTCTATTACTCTAACTTTAGATTTTAAATCCATCTTTATTATTTTCCTCCGTGCTAATCACATATTAATACAAGATAATTATAGCACAAATACAAATCAAGCAAAAAGTAATTGCTTTGAAAATC
>CAYFNZ010000031.1:10103-12053 GCA_964344625.1 uncultured Peptoniphilaceae bacterium
GCAAATACGGTAACTAGGACTGCAAAGGTTACTGCAAAAAATATCAAGGCCAAAGGTAGTCCAACTGGCAAGGCCAAAATATATAAAGCTAGGGTCTTAAAGGTTGAAAAGCTCTTTTTCACTCCCTCGTCCTCTTCACTTAAAATCGATAATTTGGACCTAAGCTCATTAATATACAGTCCTATTCATCTTCTACCTCCTCACCATCATCATTGGTTATTGTGTCTATAATCACCTTAAATTCTTCCCATTCCTTCTGGTACTCTTCGAGTTTATCCTTATCCCTCAACAAGGATAGTACACAAAAATCCATCAAGGTCGAACTTATTGGAAATGCCATATGACCTCCTCTATCTAATTTTATCTTTCCTAAACTCTAGCCACCCGCTTGGCGGGTTGTTACTTCTTTCGCACTATTTTCGTGCTCAAGCCTCTAAAGAGAACAAAGGCTAGCCCTTTTGCCAAACGACTAGGGCTTGTTATATGAGATATCATATTATATGTCATATAATATTGTATCTTGATTATGTTATACATCGTATAGTATTTGTGCCAATATATTTTTGTGGATTTTACATGGAATTAATATTGGAAGATGGGCTTGGAGGGAAGGGACCTAGCCTATAAGTGGTCGCAGGGGTCCTATTTACCTACTCTTATAGCTAGGATTGCTAGGAACTACACGTCCTTTCAGCGATTTCGACAAAAAGACGTGTTGGAATTTTTTGAAAATTACACGTCCTTTCCTTGTTTTTGGTAAAAGGACGTGTTGAAAATTACACGTCCTTTCAGCGATTTTGGCAAAAAGACGTGTTGAAAATTACACGTCCTTTCAGCGTTTTCGACAAAAAGACGTGTTGAAATCTACACGTCCTTTCAGCGATTTCGGCAAAAGGACGTGTTGGAAGCCCAAAATTTCTACACGTCCTTTCCTTATTTTTGGTAAAAGGACGTGTTGGAAATCTTAAAATTTACTAAATACCCTAGGGGACAAAGAAAAAAAGGACGTTTTGGCATTGTCCATGTGCTTAACGTCCTTGGGTGAAGTGGTTTTTTATAGTTTTTCTTTTAGAAGATCAAATAGGATGTCTTTTCTGATTGCTTCCATTTTTTCTCTTCCTTTTAGGAGCTCGATTAGTTCTAGGGCTAGTAAGACTGCTGTTGCTGGGCCCCTAGATGTGATGATGTTTTCGTCGACTACGATTAGGTCGTCCTTGTATTGGCAGGCTGACTTTAGGAATTTATCGAAGCCAGGGTAGGATGTGACCTTCTTGTCTTTGATGACGCCGGCATTTTCCAAGACGATTGGGGCTGCGCAGATTGCTGATATTGCCTTGCCGTTTTTGTCGAAGTCCCTGATTAGGTCTAGGACTTTTTCGTCTTCTGATAGGCTCTTTGCGCCTGGCATGCCGCCTGGTAAGAAGATTAGGTCTGCTTGGTCTTTGTCTAGGTCTGCCAGGGTCAGGTTGGCTTGGACCTTGATGCCATGGGAGCCTGTAACTGTGATGTCTTCTTCGGTTGAGACCATGTCTACTGTGATTTCTGCCCTTCTTAGGTAGTCTACTATGGTCAAAGCTTCTATTTCTTCAAATCCATTTTTTAATAAAACTAAAACCTTAGTCATTGCTTCCTCCTTTGTTTTTGCGTTCTCTACTCTTTATTTATACCCCATATTATAAGAAGTCCCTGAAGTTTTTTCAAAACTTCAGGGACTCCTCTTTTTTTATTTTAGGGCATTTTGGATTGCTTCCTTTACGGGGTTTGAGGAGTTTGTCGCTCCTGTGATTGCGTCTATAAGATATTGACGGAGTTTCTTCTTGTAGCTTTCCTGTGAAGCTGGTATAAAGGTCCATCCCAGCCTGTCGTTTTTTTCGTAAATTACTGGCTTGTGACCACGAAGTTTTAGGACCCTGGCAGCTTCCATACCTGCAAGCCCTCCACCAATGATAT
>CAYFNZ010000032.1:0-11420 GCA_964344625.1 uncultured Peptoniphilaceae bacterium
GGACTTAACTTGCTTGAGGGTGAATTTAAGCAAGTATCATTTACCAAGGTTAGAGATTTAGTTAAGGAAAATGCCTTTATTCTGGATGTAAGGGGGGCTGAGGACTATGACCAGGCTCATGTAAAGGGGGCTGTAAATATACCTATGAATGAGCTTAGAAAGAGGTACGATGAGCTTCCAAGGGATAGGACTATTTACATCCACTGTAGGACTGCTTGGACCAGTTACTATTCTCTAAGGGCTCTGAAGGGACTGGGCTTTGAGGACATTGTCAATATTCAAGGGTCATTTTTACAACTTTCATATTATGAGTATTTTAATGATATGACTAGCGATAGGGAAAGGATTTTAACAGGATATAATTTTGAATAGGTGACTTGTCCTAGGCTTCAATATTTGCTGACTTTATAGTATAATATACGATATAACGTATACGGGAGGGAAGAAGGTGGACGATAAGACATATATTGCTATTGATCTGAAGTCTTTTTATGCTTCTGTTGAATGTGTCGAAAGGGGCTGGGACCCCTTTAATACTAATTTGGTTGTGGCTGATAGGTCTAGGACAGATAAGACCATTTGCCTGGCGGTTTCGCCTGCCTTGAAGTCTTATGGGGTTAAGGGAAGACCCAGGGTTTTTGAGGTAGAAAGTGATGTAAAAAGGCTTAATAAGGATAGGCTGGATAGGCTTGGGGCGGAGGATTTTGCCGGAGCTTCTATTTTTAAAGACGAGCTTGAAGCTAATCCCCACCTTAAATTAGACTATTTTGCTGCCATGCCAAGGATGAAGTTTTATATAGACTATAGTGCTAAGATTTGTAGTATCTATCTAAAGTATGTGGCGGAAGAAGACCTATATGTGTATTCTATTGATGAGGTTTTTATCGACGCTAGTAAGTATTTAAGCCTGTACGGTTTGACAGCTAAGGAGTTTGCTAAAAGGATAATCAGCGATGTTACTAGGTCGACAGGGATTTCCGCTACTGCTGGAATTGGACCAAATTTGTACTTGTGTAAGGTGGCCATGGACATAGGGGCCAAGCATGTTAGACCCGACAAGGATGGGGTCAGGATTGCTGAGCTTGATGAGATGACTTATAGGAAGTTTTTATGGCCCTATAGGCCTTTGACTGATTTTTGGAGGGTAGGCAGAGGCTATGCTAAAAGCCTAGAAAAGATTGGAATTTTTACCATGGGGGATATTGCCAAGTGCTCTTTGGGTGGCAAGGATGATTTTTACAACCAAGAGCTCTTGTATGACTTATTCGGGGTAAATGCCGAGCTTCTTATAGACCACGCCTGGGGGATAGAGCCTGTTACCATAAAGGATATTAAGGCCTATGAACCTGAGAATAAGAGCATTTGCTCCGGTCAGGTCCTATTTAGGCCCTATAAGTTTTCTGAAGCCGAGCTTATCTTAAAGGAGATGGGCCAGGGCTTGGCTTTTGACCTGTTTTCAAAAAAGTTATTTACCAAGCAGATAGGTGTGTCTATAAGTTATGATATAGAAAATGTTGGTAGGGCTTATAAGGGTGAAGTTAGGATAGATTCTTATGGGAGAAAGGTTGCTAAAAGTCTAAGGGGGACAGTGAATTTAGCCACTTATACCAATCTTGAAAAGGATATAAATCAGGCCCTTGTGAAGTGGTTTAGAGAAAGTGTAGACAGGGATTTGACTATAAGAAAGATTAATTTGTCCGCAAATTTATTAAAGAGTGATAAGGATCTTAAGTCTATGGGCCAAATTAATTTCTTTGACCTCAAGGAGGAAGGTGAATTGGATGACAGGGAGAAGAAAATCCAAGAGGTCACCCTCCAACTCCATGAGAGGTTTGGTAAAAATTCCTTACTTAGGGGCATTAATTTAGAGGAGGCTTCAACTAGGATTCAAAGAAATGATTCCATAGGGGGCCACAAGGCTTAGTTTTAGAAGGGATATTATTTATGCTTAAGGATTTACATGTTTATAGCGATATCTTTTATAAGAAGAGGCCAAAAAGCCTTAGACCCAGGATGAGCATGGACAAGAGGGCTGCTCAATTCGCCCCCTTTGCGGCCTTGACGGGTTTTGAAGAAACCCTTAGGGAGCATAGGAGAAAGACACATGATAAGGTAGTTTTAGACAATAACTTAAAGGAGATAATCAATTACAAGCTGCAAGAGATTTTATATAAGGTCGAAAGCCTGCCGTTGGTAAAGGTAAATTATTTTCTTAAGGATGAATTTAAGACGGGCGGGGCCTATGTAGATTACATTGGTAGGGTCAAGAAAATCGACCAAATCTATGGTGAAATTATCTTTGAATCTGGTAAAATCATATTGATAGATGATATATATGATATCGATTTTTATGAAATTGATAGCGACTAATATTAAGATATATTTACAAGGAGGATAAGATGAAATTTAGCCAAGAAAACTTAAAAGACTATGAAGGAAAGATTTTAAAAATCAAGCTTCAAAATGGCAACTATTTAAGGGGTAGGTTTATAGAATTTGTAAAAAAAGAAGCAGGCCTAGCTCTTGTAATTCAATCAAATACCTACACATTTCAAATAAATGATGAAGATATAAAAGATGTTGAAATAATAGCTGAAAAAATTTGGTAATATAAGAAATGACTTGGTCCAAGGCAGGTTGCCTAGAAGCCAAGTCATTTTTCATATTCTTATTGTGGATTTATATTAGATTTTTTAATTTTTTCTTTTTTCTCAACATCGTGTTTGATAAAGGTGTAGAAGGATGCAACTAGGGGCACTCCTAGGATCATGCCTACAGGGCCTGCAAGGGCTCCCCCAATTATTACTGAGGTAAAGACCCAGATACCTGGAAGTCCGATGGATTTGCCGGCGATTTTTGGATAAATTATTGAGGCTTCTAGTTGTAGGGATATGGCAAAAACCAAGACAAAAAGAAGGGCCTTTTGTATATCAATTACGGCAATCATTAGAAATCCAATAAGTCCACCTATATAGGAGCCTATGATAGGGATTAGGGAAGTAACCATAGTTACCACGCTGATGGTAGGTGCGTAAGGGAACCTGAAGATAAGCATTAAAGCTAGCATTAGGGCCCCGACAGTCACAGAGTCTATGAGCTTTCCTTTAATAAAGTTTGAATACTTGTCATCTAGGACTTCTAGGACGTACTTGATTTTTTTAACGGCATTTTCGCTAAGGTAGGCATTGATTAGCCTTGAAAATTGACCGCCAATTCTTTCTTTTGATGAAAGGAAGGTGGCTGTAAATATTATTGCTGTAAGGGCTGTTATCAAAAATCCTAGGATGCTATTTATTATGCTAAAAGTCGAACCAAGGATGCCGTCCAAGCTGGCTTTAAGGATATTTACGATTCTAGATACAATTTCGCTCCAATTTATTTGAGCATTAGCAATCCTATTTCTATATTCGCTCGCCCAGTCAACCCCCTCTGTTACTTTCAAAAACCAGACCTTGATATCTTCGGCAAGTTTTGGTATCCCATTTGTGATGATTGAAATAGAATCATTAATTTGTGGGACAATTAGCCTAAGGATTAGGTAAATTACTGCGATTATGATAACAAATGATAGGAGAAGACAAATCGGTCTTCTTATTTTTTGTATGATTTTAGAATTGGACTTTGGGAAAAATCTTTTTTCCAAGCCCTTTAAGACCAAGTTGACTATATATGCAATAATCAGGCCCAGTATTATGGGAAATGCCAACTTTAAGATGCTTTTTAGGACTCCAAATATTTGTTGGAAATACACAACGAATAGGGCACATAGGGCAATTGTTAGTACTTTTAAGGTAAAATTGCTATCGATATTTCTTTCTTTTCTATTCATAAATAACCTCGTGTTTTAAATTGCTAATATATATTTTATAAAATTATTTTATCATAAATTAGATACTTTTAAAAAGCTAAATATAGAGGCAGCTAGAGCTTGTAAAGGAAAATAGGCAAAAGATTTCAAACACCTAGGGAGGCGTATATGATATTTTGCTATCAAAAGTATAATATATATATTATTTGCAAAAAATGGGTATAAAAATAAAGTGAAAATGAAAAATGTTTGAAACAATATCACCTATGTTATATAATTATTAAACAAACATAATTATAAATGAAAAGTGTTTTGAAAGGAAAACATTTACATTAAATACATAATACAGGGGGACGTAATGAAAAAATATGAAACTAATAAGATAAGAAACTTAGCTCTGGTTGGCCATAGTGGAAGCGGTAAGACATCCGTAACTGAAGCTATGGTATTTAATACAGGGGTTACAAATAGATTAGGTAGAGTAGAAGATGGAAATACTATTTCTGACTTTGACAAGGAAGAAATAGCTAAAAAGGTTTCAATAGGCCTAAGTGTTATTCCAGTAGAGTGGAAGGACACAAAGATTAACCTTATAGACTCACCGGGCTACTTTGACTTCGAAGGTGAAGTTATGGGTGCCCTAAGAGCATCTGAAGCTGCCCTTTTAGTTATGGATGCATCAGCTGGTATCGAAGTAGGGGCTGAAAAGTACTGGAACTACTGCGAAAAGATTGGCCTACCAAGAATTATTTTCTTAAATAAGGTAGATAAGGAAAATTCTAACTTCGTAAAATTAGTTGCCGACCTACACGTTGAATTTGGTAAGAAGATTACTCCATTGACTATACCTCTAGGAGAAGGAAATGACTTTAGGGGTATCATAGATGTCGTTGAAAAAAGAGCCTTTGAATGTGATGGCTTTAAGTGCAAAGAAGTAGAAATTCCAGAGATTAGAAAGCTTGAAGTT
This sequence comes from uncultured Peptoniphilaceae bacterium, assembly GCA_964344625.1. Lineage (GTDB taxonomy): Bacteria > Bacillota > Clostridia > Tissierellales > Peptoniphilaceae > JAAYEL01. Next base: position 4,776 of record CAYFNZ010000032.1, read on the forward strand.
GACGAAATTTACAACCAACTTGAAGAAGCTGTAGCCATGACAGATGATAACTTGATGGAAAAATATTTCAACGGCGAAAAGTTTACAGAAGAAGAATTTAGAAATGGTATAACAGCAGGTATGCTAGATGGTTCTGTAGTTCCTCTAATCGCAGGTTCTGCAACAGTTGGAACAGGCCTTGACCTACTTATGGATTGCATAGTTAAGTATATGCCGGCTCCAGATGACGAAAGAGCTAACATCGGATTTAGGGTTGAAAGCGGAAATCCTAGAAAAGTTAACGTTAATGAACCACTTTCAGCTGTTGTATTCAAGACCATAGTTGACCCATTCCTAGGAAAGATTTCTATCTTTAAGGTAGTATCAGGCAAGGTTACAAAGGATACAGAAATATATAACTCTAGCAAGAATATAGTTGAAAAAGCTGCTGGCCTATTCTACTTAAGAGGTAAAACTCAAATAGAAACAAACGAAGTAGTAGCAGGTGATATAGCGGCATTTGCCAAGCTTGAAGAAACACAAACAGGCGATACTATTTCAAGCAAGCAAGATCCTATCGTCTACAAGAGAATTAAGTATCCACAAGCTGCCCTAAGCTTTGCTATCAAACCACAAACAAAGAATGACGAAGACAAGATAGGCCATGCCTTGATGAAGATAGCTGAAGAAGATCCTACCTTCTCATTTGAAAGAAACCCTGAAACTAAGCAATTAATCATTTCTGGACTTGGAAATGTTCAACTACAAATAGTTTTAGATAAGCTTGCAAATGCCTACGGCGTTAAGACAAATATAATTCCTTTGAGGATACCTTATAGGGAAACTATAAAGGGTAAATCCGATGTTCAAGGTAGACACAAGAAGCAATCTGGTGGAGCAGGTCAATTTGGGGATGTATTTATAAAATTTGAACCAATCGAAGAAGGCTTTGAATTTGACGAAGAAGTTTTCGGTGGGGCTGTACCAAAGAACTACTTCCCAGCTGTAGAAAAAGGTCTTCAAGAATCAATGGAAAAGGGAGTTTTAGCTGGTTACCCAGTAACTGGTATCAAGGCAACCCTTTATGATGGATCTTACCACCCAGTTGACTCCAACGAAATGGCCTTCAAAATAGCTGCATCTATAGCCTTTAAGAAGGGGGTAGAAGCTGCTCAACCAATCCTACTTGAACCAGTAATGAAGATTGTTGTTAATATTCCTGAAAGTTACATGGGAGATGTAATGGGAGATATTAACAAGAAGAGGGGTCGTATCTTAGGAATGAATCCTCAAGAAGATGGCAGCCAAGAAATTGTTGCTGAAGCTCCTTACTCAGAATTAGTTGAATATGCCATCGACCTAAGGTCAATGACACAAGGTAGGGGAGCCTTCACAAGAGAATTTGTAAGATATGAAGAAGTTCCAGCTATGTATGCTGAAAAGATTATAGAAGAATCAAAGAAAGAAGAAAAATAAAGTTTAAAATCCATAGAAGTCAGGCGAGAAGCTACATTTCGCCTGGCTTTTTCTGTCTGAGTAAGTAAGGCTTTACTTTAAAGGTCAACAATGGTAAAATTAAGATACCCTAAAAGGGTATTTTTTATAATGATAAAGGTCAAAGAAAGACAAGAGGTGCATAATGATGGGATTGACATCGCAGATCGAAAGATTTCTGCTAGAAATGTTAGAACTAGAAGATCAAGGATATATTGAAATAGGAAGAAATGACTTGGCGGAGAAGTTTCAATGCGCCCCTTCTCAAATAAACTATGTACTGACTACTAGATTTACTCCATATAATGGATATTATGTTGAGAGTAGAAGGGGAGGCCGAGGCTATATTAAGATTTATAAAATTGATATGACCGAGGATGAACTCATAAATGGGGTATTAACTAATACAATAGATGATGAAATTACTTTAGATAAAGCTAATCAAGTCTTAAAGGCCTTGGTCAATGAAAAGGTCTTGAGCAAAAAGGAGGCCCTTTTAATCTATCACGCAATTGATGACAATGGACTTAAGAGGGTGGAAGTATCGCAAAGAAATGCAGTAAGGGCGACCATCTTTAAGAATGTTTTGCTGGCCTTACTGAGAGATTAGGAGGTGGATTATGAAGTGCTATAACTGCGGCGATGACGCTGATATGAAGGTCTATGTAATAGTAAATGGAAAGCTTCAACAAGTTGATATCTGCTCTAAATGCTATAAGGAGCAAATGGAAGCTATGGTAGAGCATTTTAAGGACCAAGATGGAGACTTTAATCCAGAAGAAATGCAAAAATATATGTATAAGGTTTTGATGGAAAACAAGGACGAGTTTGAACAAATCTTTGGTTCTATCCTAAATGATAAAGACTTTAATTTAGACAATTTTAATATAAGTGATATCGGCTTTGATATCAAAGGTGGTATGGCTAATTTTGGAATCGATGAAGTAGAAGACTTCGTTAAGAATTTCAAAAAGGAAGCTGACCACGGCTTTGAAGGTCAAAGTAAAAACAAGAATGATGAATTTAAGCAAATGAATTTCAATGAGTCAAAGAATAAAAAAGAAATCAAGATGCTTAAAAATTCTGTAGATAAGAAAAAAGAACAGTTGGATTCTTATGTTAAGGCTGAAGACTACATGGCGGCAGCCACTCTTAGGGACCAAATAAGGGATATTAACAAGAGAATCATGTTTATTATGGAGTTGGAGAAAGAATATGAGAGATAATGTATCACCATTTAGAAAAATAATAGACCAGATAAATTCTGAAGCTATTAATCTAAATCATGACACTGTGGGCTTGGAGCATGTTCTTTTAGGGCTTACCAGGACAGGTGGTATTGAATCAAAGGCCTTGAGCTCAGCTGGAGCCAACTATGAACTATTGAAGCAATACCTTTTGATAAAAAAGCCAAAGGGAGAATTTAAGCAAATAAGTCCGGATGTCAACGATGAATTTAAACAATTAATAGATGATGTCAACCATGAGATGAGAAGAAATAGGGACAGGTCTAACTTTGGTTATTATCTGTTGAAAAACCTTATTTGGACAGATGGCCTAGCAATGGAAATGCTTAGGGCAACTAATGTAAATCCAAAGGAAGTAAATGACCTTTTAGAGTTTTACTTTAAGAATGAAAATAATCCTTCAAAGGAAAGCAAGACTCCAAACCTAGATAAGTTTGGGGATGACCTTACCCTTAAGGCCCTATCAAAGATTGATGGGGTAATTGGCAGGGAAAAGGAAATCGATAGAATCATCCAAGTTCTTACAAGAAGGACTAAGAATAACCCTGTCTTGATAGGTGAAGCAGGCGTTGGTAAAACTGCCATAGTTGAAGGCCTTGCCAAGAAGATAGCCGAAGGTAATGTGCCAGATATCATGAAGGGTAAAAAAATCATTTCCCTTGATATGAGTCATTTAGTAGCAGGAACCAAGTATAGGGGGGACTTTGAAAAGAGGATTACAGATACCCTAAAGGAAGTTTCTGAGCTAGACGACACCATCCTATTTATAGATGAAATCCACACTATTATAGGGGCTGGGTCTAGTGAAGGGGGCCTTGATGCATCAAATATCATGAAGCCTTACCTTTCAAAGGGCGACCTAAAGGTTATTGGGGCTACTACTATTAGTGAATATAGGCAATATATAGAACAGGAACCGGCTCTTGAAAGAAGGATGCAGCCTATTATGGTTGAAGAGCCAAGCGTTGAAGAAACCATTGATATCATCAAGGGTATCAGGGACAAGTATGAAAGCTTCCACAAGGTGAAGATTTCAGATGAGGTAATTGAAGAGGCTGTTAAGCTTTCTGATAGGTACTTAATCGACAGGTTCCTACCTGACAAGGCCATAGATGTCATAGATGAGGCTTCATCAAAGCTTAAGGTAAAGACCTATAAGATTCCTGAAGAAATCCTAAGCATCCAAGAAGAGCTAGAAGCCCTTCAAGAAGACAAGGTAAAAGCTATAAATACACAAGATTTTGAAAAGGCTGCCTACTTAAGGGATCAAATCCTTATGAAGGAAGCAAAGCTTGCAGATTTAAAAGATGACTTTGACAATGACAGGACCTATGAGGCCCAAATTGATATAGAAAAAGTTAGGGAAATAGTGGCTGACTGGTCCAAGGTTCCTGTAAAGCAAATGACAGAAGAAGAGTCAACAAGGTACAAGGAATTGGACAAGAGACTTAAGGAATATGTCATAGGTCAAGACTATGCTGTAGACCAAGTATCCATGGCAATTAAACGTGCCAGAGTTGGCCTAAAGGGCAAGGACAAGCCTATAGGATCCTTTATCTTCGTTGGACCAACTGGGGTAGGAAAGACCTATTTGGCTAAAAGCATTGCCAATGAGTTGTTTGGTGGCGAAGACGAAATCATCAGGCTTGACATGTCTGAATACATGGAAAAACATACCGTTTCAAAATTAATCGGGTCCCCTCCAGGATATGTAGGTTATGAGGAAGGCGGCCAATTGACAGATGCGGTAAGGTCAAAGCCTTATTCAGTAGTCCTTTTTGACGAAATCGAAAAGGCCCACCCAGATGTATTTAATATCCTTCTTCACATCCTTGATGAAGGAAGGCTTACAGATAGCCAGGGAACAGAGGTTGATTTTAAGAATACAATTATCATTCTTACGTCAAATGCTGGGGCGTCAAAGCTTTCAAACAAGAGAGAAATCGGCTTTAGTGCTAGCAAGGGCGAGAAGTCAGACTTTGAATTTATCAAAAAGACTGTAAATGAAGAACTTAAAAACCTATTTAAGCCGGAATTTTTGAACAGGCTTGACGATATTATCGTCTTTAACAGGTTGGGCAAGGAAGACATCAGGAGAATTGTGGCTCTTGAATTAGATGACCTTCTTGATAGGATAGAAGATATAGGATATCAAGCTAAGTATACCGACAAGGTTGTAGACTTCATAGCTGAAAAGGGCTACGATGAAAACTATGGGGCTAGACCACTAAAGAGGGCAATCAAGACCTATATTGAAGACATCCTAGCTGTAGATATCTTGGAAGGAAAAATCAAAAAAGACGATAAGATAACTATTGGCATGAAAAATGGCAACATAAACATTACCAGTAGGAAATAGGAATATATGGCAGTAAAAACAATATACAAGTGTAATAGCTGTGGAGAGACCCAGATTGCCTGGACGGGAAGGTGCCAAAACTGTGGGGCTTGGAACAGCTTGGAAGAATATGAAGTGGAAAAAACTAAGGCTAGCAAGTCTAGCCTTAGGGAAAAAATAGCAGAAAAAAACACATCTAAGAAATTAAAAGAAGTAAGTTTAGATAGGTCGTCTAGGATACTATCTGGCATAGATGAATTTGATAGGACCATAGGAGGGGGGCTTGTAAGAGATAGCGTAAGCATTTTAACTGCAAGACCGGGCATGGGAAAATCCACCCTTCTTTTGGAGCTTGCAGACAAGTTTTCAAGTCAGGGCCTAAAGCTTATGTATATTTCTGGAGAGGAATCGGAGTCCCAAATCAAGCAGAGGGCCATGAGGATTATGAGTGAAATCTCTGATAATATCTATATTTTATCGACTAATTCTATGGATTTGGCCCTAGCAGAGATTGAGAGGATTAATCCGCAAATAATATTTCTAGACTCCATTCAAACAGTAAGTCTTGAGGCCTATAGCCAAAGGGCTGGTTCACCGACTCAGACCATAGAGTGTGCCAATGCCTTTGTAGATATTTGTAAAAATCCATCTAACCCCAAGGCGGGCATCATGATAGGCCATATGACCAAGTCGGACCAACTAGCAGGTCTTATGACCCTGGAGCACTTAGTAGATACAGTCCTTTATATCGAAGGGGAGTCGGATAGTCCCCTAAGAATTTTGAGGACTACTAAAAATAGGTTTGGCTATACTGGAGAAATAGGTCTTTTCTCAATGGGAGAAGATGGCTTAAAGCAAGTGTCAAACCCTTCAGAATACTTTATTACCCAAAGGCAAAATGACATTGAAGGGGCTGCTATTTCTGTAATCAAAGAAGGCAGCAGGATTATTACGGTTGAGGTTGAATCCTTGGTTTCTCAAAGTTTTACCCAATACCCTATAAGGATTGGGGATAGCCTGAGAAAGGACCAATTAAATACCCTGATTTCAATCTTGGAACAGAGGTCTTCATTTAATCTCTACGATAAGAATGTAATCTTAAAGACCACAGGCGGTCTTAAACTCAGCGAGCAATCGGTAAATCTTGCCATCATGATGAGTATTGTTTCTTCAATTATGAAAAAGCCAATTTCATCAAAGGCTGTATTTATAGCTGAAGTAGGCCTAACTGGTGAATTAAAAAGGGTTCCGCTAATGGACCAAAGACTCCAAGAATTGGACAGGATGGGCTTTGAAAAAGCCTATATAGCTAAGGGACAGATAGATTCAAAAAAACTAAAGAACCTAGAAGTTATACAATTAAATGACATCAACCAAGTGATTGCAGATGTCTTTTCAAAAAAGAAGTAGAAAATATTATAAATTTCAAAGTCAAAAGGTAGTGTTGCAGAATGACTAAAAATCATTCTGGAATACTACTTTTTTTGACATGATTTTGCAACAGCCCCTTTTACTATTGTCATTTTACCTTAAGGCTTCTTAAGTAATCTTTTCTATCGTCTGGTACCTGTCTTGATTCAAGGGCCT
>CAYFNZ010000033.1:0-4862 GCA_964344625.1 uncultured Peptoniphilaceae bacterium
GGCAAAAGGACGTGTAGGGAAAAAGGACTAAGTTGGGGAAATCAACACGTCCGAACGCCGAAAAAGGCAAAAGGACGTGTAGGAAAAAGCAAATAGTCGAAAAAAGGCAACACGTCCGAATGCCAAAAAAGGCAAAAGGACGTGTAGGGCAACAAAGACCACCCACAACAGGTGTTTTAGAAACTATAAAAAAGACGGCAGCCCCAGGCTGCCCACATATTTATTCCATAAAAAATGGTAGTATACCAGAAGATTCTTCTGACATACTACCTTATTGCTTTTTTATGCACACCCAGCTTCGACTATAAACACCTTGACGTGTCTTAGTAGTTTGCTCGGAAAAGGCTTCCTTGCAACACATACAAGTGACTACTTAATGCTGCTTCCTTCCGGACCTGACATGGTTCATAGGTTTGTATTGTGCAAGACCCTTTCGTCATCACCACTTGCTAAGATCGGACCAAACCATTTAGAGCCTCCACCGGGAATTCTACCCTGCTATAGCGGATTGCAGGTTACAAGGCACCGCTAACGCCCCATATAGTGCAGTGGCGGAGAATGAGGGATTCGAACCCTCGGTACACTATGAATGTACACATGATTTCCAATCATGCACCTTCAGCCACTCGGACAACTCTCCATAAGTGATACTAAGATAGTATATAAAAAAAAGGCTAAATAGTCAAGTCTAAAGGCACGTTGCCTACTTTAATGGACAATGCCTTATGCCCCGACAGGATAAAAATGGACCAAAAAAATTGCCGAAAGCCAGCGACCTAGATGGATGTTTTAGGGACAAAAAAAGAGAAGGCAAAACCTTCTCTTTAGGATGATTAAGTGTTACTTAGCATTCTCGTAATTTTTTATAACACCTGTTTTTCTAAATAATTTCATCAGAATAGGTATTATAACTAGTTGAACGGCTATACCCGGTAGGCCAGTTACCACCCCTGTGCTGATAAAAATATGAGGGGCAGGTAGCTTGACGCTAAACAAGGCTACCATAAAATATACGACTATACCTGCTACTATTCTTCCCAAAACCATAGCAGCGATAAGGGCGATGATATCATTTTGCTTAGCCCTCTTTTTAAGCAAGGAAGCGGTTAAAGCGTAAGTTCCAAGCTCAAAGACCATAATAGGAAGCATAGGCATAAGAGGGGGCATTGAAGTTAGGATGCTAGACAAGATTGGCGTAATAATGCCAACTGCCAAGGCATATAAAGGATCTAATATCAAGCCTGCTAGTAGGACAGGTATATGCATGGGAAGAAAGATTTGTCCACCCATGTTAAATGCATGAAATACCATTGGCATCAAAAGGCCCAGCACTATAAACAAGGCCCCGTAGGTTAGATTTTTTGTTTTTTTCATAAGTCCTCCAAAAAACTTAAGATTATGTTATTTTAAGATTTGGACTTTTCTATTATGAACCTAGTTAAAATCATCATAAGGGAAACAAAAGGAACGGATAGAATCATGCCCCAAACACCAAACATACCACCACCTACAATGATGGATATCAAGATTACTAGGGGGTGAATGCCAGTAGACTCTCCTAAAAGCTTAGGGCCAAGGATGTTATTTTCAACCCAATTTATCAAGACAAATAGGACAGCCACCCACACAACCTTCATAGGTGATTGTATAAGGGCAAAGATGCCAGCAGGTAAGAAGCCTATAAAAGGACCTACATAAGGAATGATATCAGCTATCATTGTGATTAAGCCGATGACAACTGCAAACTCTATCCTCATGACTAAAAGGACAATCATAGTAACTATACCAACGAAGACAGCCATAAGGATTCTTCCCCTTACGAAGTTGCTCATGGAATCATCTATTTCATGGTAAAGCTTATTAGCATCTGCGTAGTATTTCTTTGGAAATACCTTCTTTATCTTGTCGAAAATCTTATCCTTATCTGTTAATAGGAAGAAGGAAATAATTGGTATAAGTACTAGACTTACCAAAAATCCTAGGCTGGCAGAAACCGATGTTAATGCTCCAGCTGACCAGGAAAGAACCTTGGATGAAGAGGTTGAGATGTACTTCTTAACAGCATCTTCAACGTGGAAATACAAGTCTGTATTGGAAAGATTGTACTTTTCTAAGGTTTCCTTTAACCAGTTAAGACTGTAATTAGTTATACTAGGAAGATTTCTAACGAAATTTTGAATTTGAGTTATCAAGGCCGGAATAACTATAAAGCCAAGACCTACAAACACCAAAAGAATGATAATATAAACAAGGCCTGTGCCCAGGTTCCTGTTAACCCCTCTTTTTTCAAACTTATTTACCAAGGGATTTAGCAAATAAGCAAGCAAGATAGCTATTAGAAAAGCTGAAAGGGTAGAACCTAGTACAGGGTAAGCCTTAAAAAGAGCCCCCACAAGGTAAAATCCTATGATGACTAGGATTACCTTGAAAATGTTCTTCCAATTAATATTGATTCTTTTCTCAGAAGCAACATGCCTATTTCCGATATAAATTAAATAGTAAATAGATGTACATAAAAGAGTTATGATCAGTAATACTACCGATATTTGTAAAAATGCGGGTATGCTACTGTTTGCTTGAAACATGTTTCCTCCAAATTATTTATTTTACAATTATTCTATGATAAATCTTTTTACCCTTTTTTATAATAAATGCACCATCTTTTAAATCTTCTTCTGAAAGTGAATAGCTTGGATCGGACACCTTTTGGTCATTTAAGCTGATACCGCCTTGTTGAACAAGCCTTCTAGCTTCACCGTTGGACTTAGTTAGGCCTAGCTTTGTTAGCATACCTAAAAGCCCGCTATTTTCTTGGAATTCTTCTTTTGTAATTTCTGTTGAAGGCATATTTTCATCGATGCCCCCCTTTTGGAATAGGGCCCTTGAAGTTTCTAGGGCTTCATCAGCCTTCTTTTCACCGTGAACTAGCTTAGTTATTTCATAAGCAAGGACTTCCTTGGCGTGGTTGATTCTTTCATCCTTGTAAGAAGCAAGCTCTCTACATTCTTCTGTAGGAAGGAAGGTAAGCATCAATAAGAATTTTTCAACATCCCTATCATCTACATTTCTCATGTATTGGAACAACTCATAAGGTGAAGTCTTTTCTTCATCTAGCCATACAGCACCCTTTTGAGACTTGCCCATCTTAACCCCGTCAGCAGTAGTTAAAAGCTTAAAGGTCATAGCGTAAACCTTGTCGTCTTCAAGCTTTCTAACAAGGTCATAACCACCTAGGATGTTGGACCATTGGTCGGAACCGCCCATTTGAAGCTTGCACTTGTGCTTTCTGTAAAGTTCAAGGTAGTCGTAAGATTGCATTAGCATGTAGGACAATTCAAAGAAGGTAAGACCGGAGTCAAGCCTATTCTTGTAGGCATCTTTCTTAAGCATTTCATTTACTGAAAAATGCACCCCGATTTCCCTTACGAATTCTAGGAAATTAAGGTTTAGCAACCAGTCAGCATTGTTTTCGATTATGGCCTTGCCATCAGAAAAATCAATGAATCTTTGGAATTGTTGGTAGAATCTTTCAGCATTGTGCTTGATGGTTTCCTTGGTCATAATCATTCTCATGTCAGACCTTCCTGAAGGGTCACCAATCATTGTGGTACCGCCACCTAGAAGGGCTATTGGAATATGGCCGTGGGCTTGCATCCTCATCATTACCATGATTTGAATGAAATGACCTATAGTCAAGGAATCAGCTGTGGCATCAAAGCCTATATAGAAAGGAACTTTTTCCTTGCCTAAAAGTTCTTTTAATTCATCTTCGAATGTCGCTTGCTCGAAGTAGCCTCTTTCGACAAGTTCATCAAAAACATTGTCATGTTCAATTTTGTATTTCATATCTCCTCCAAATATATTTGTATTTAAAAAAATAAAAACATTTCCTCCAAAGGGACGCTAAACCGTGGTACCACCCTTCTTTATAAATGTCTCCTAGTCGATTAAGCTCGACAAAACTTGTAAGCTCAGACACTGTAACCCTGAAAAGGATGCCCTCATAGCTTCATATTTACTTTAAATATAGTATAATTGTAATGAAAAAAATAAACAATGTCAAACAATAAAAAACATGGTAAACTATTAAGTGAGTATAAAAATTTGGAGGTAAACATGAAGTTTTTTTTAGACACAGCCAACGTTGACGAAATTAAAGAAATTGCATCAATGGGGCTATGCGACGGTGTAACAACTAACCCAACCCTAATCGGTAGAGCAGGTAAGGACTTTGAAAAAACAATAAAAGAAATTTGTTCAATAGTTGATGGACCAGTATCAGCAGAAGTAACAGGCAAATCCACAGAAGAAATGGTAGAAGAAGCTAGAAAATTATCCAAGTGGGCAGACAACATAGTTGTAAAAATACCTATGGGTAAGGAAGGCTTAAAGGCTATCAAAATCCTTTCAAAAGAAGGAATCAAGACAAACTGTACCCTTATCTTCTCAGTAGCACAAGGTCTATTAGCAGCAAAAGCAGGCGCTACATACATCAGCCCATTCATAGGCAGAATCGATGACCTAGGCTTTGACGGTATGGAACTAATCGAAAACTTAAGGATCGTTTTAGACAACTATGGCCTAGATGCTCAAATCATAGCAGCATCAGTTAGAACCCTAGCTCACGTTGAACAAGCAGCCCTAGTTGGTTCAGACATAGCAACTATTCCAAGTAACGTATTCTCAAATCTTTGGAATCACCTACTAACAGACGTAGGAATAGAAAGATTTGACAAGGACTGGAACGACTACATTAACAGCTTAAATAAATAATCACTAAAGCCATAAAGTGGACCAAAAAGCCTGGTTCACTTTTTTCTTTTTATGGAAAATGCTTTAATCCAGGCCAAAACAGCTATCAG
>CAYFNZ010000033.1:4962-10756 GCA_964344625.1 uncultured Peptoniphilaceae bacterium
TAAGATAAGTCACGATAACTTTTAAAAAGAAGGCTAGCTTTTTAATTCATTGAAAAAGCTAGCTTTTTTTAATATAATTGGAAAGTATACAAGTAAATTAGACAAGGAGATAAGATGAATAATAGACAAAGCTTTTATATAACAACACCGATTTATTATCCAAGTTCAAACCTACACTTGGGTCACACCTATACTACCATAGCTGCTGACACCCTAAAAAAATATAAGAAGATTCAAGGTTATGATGCCTACCTAGTTACAGGTACAGACGAACACGGCCAAAAGATTCAAGAAGCAGCCCGTAAAAATGGTATGAAGGAGCTTGAATTTATAGATGGTATAGTTGATTCCGCTAAGGAGCTTTGGAAAAAGTTAGAAATAGACTACGACCAATTTGTAAGGTCTACAGACAAGCAACATGAAAAAAATGTCCAAGAAATCTTCCAAAAGCTTTATGACAAGGGCGAAATCTACAAGGGCAAGTACGAAGGTTTTTACTGCACACCTTGTGAATCCTTTTGGACAGAAAGTCAATTAGATGAGAATGGCAACTGCCCAGACTGTCACAGACCTGTACATAGGCAGGAAGAAGAAAGCTACTTCTTTAGACTATCAAAATACACAGACAAGATTAAAAAGCTATATGAAGACCACCCAGAATTTATCCAACCTGAAGGAAGTAAGAAAGAGATGATTTCAAACTTCCTAGACAAGGGCCTAGAAGACCTATCAGTTACCAGGACCAGCTTTGACTGGGGGGTTAAGGTTCCATTTGATGAAAAGCATGTAGTTTATGTTTGGATAGATGCCCTATCATGCTATCTTACAGGAATTGGCTATGGAACAGATGAAGAAAAATTCAACAAGTATTGGCCAGCAAGCCTACACTTGATGAGCAAGGAAATAGTTCGTTTCCACACTATTATCTGGCCAGCCCTACTTATGGCCCTAGATTTGGACCTACCTAAGAAGGTATTTGCCCACGGTTGGATCCTATTTGACAATGACAAGATGTCTAAGTCAAAGGGTAACGTAGTTTACGCTGAGCCAATAATTGACCTTTATGGAATAGATGCCCTTAAATACTTTGTCTTAAGGGAATTTACCTTTGGTCAAGATGGGTCATTTACCAATGAAAAATTCCTTCAAAGGGTAAATTCAGACCTTGCCAATGACCTTGGTAACCTAGTAAGCAGGACTATTTCAATGGTTGAAAAATATAACGAGGGCATAGTTGAAAATACCCACAAGGACCAAGAAATAGACCAAGACTTAAAGAAGGTAGCGGTAAATGCCATAACAGAAGTTGAAAAACACATGGAAGAATTGGCATTTTCCATGGCTTTAGAAGCTATATGGAAGTTAGTTAGAAGGACCAACAAGTACATTGACGAAACCATGCCTTGGATCTTGATTAAAGAGGATAAGGAAAGGCTAAATACCGTTTTATACAACTTGATTGAATCTATAAGAATCATCAACCAACTTCTTGAACCTTTCTTGTCACATACATCAAAGAGGATAGAAGACCAAATTGGTATAAAAAACATGGGATGGGATTCAGCTAGAGAATTCGGCCTTTTCCCAAGTGGAACCAAGGTTGAAAAGAAGGGTAATCTCTTCCAAAGATTAGATATAAAGAAGGAACTTGAAATCCTTGAAAGTAAAAACCTTGAACTTATAGAAAAAAGGACAGGCAAAAAGCTTCAAGACGATCAAGCTGATGAAAATAGTGGACAAGAAGAAAAAGCCTTTATATCAATAGATGACTTTGCTAAGCTTGACCTAAGGGTTGGCAAGATAATCGAAGCAGACCTTCATCCAAAGGCTGACAAGCTTTTAGTTTTTAAGGTTAAGGTTGGGGATGAAACTAGACAAATAGTTTCCGGAATTAGAAAGTGGTATAAGCCAGAAGACCTAATAGGTAAAAAGGTAGTAGTTGTCATGAACCTTAAACCTATCAAGTTAAAGGGGGTAGAATCCCAAGGTATGCTTTTAGCAGCTGACCATAAGAAGGACCTAAGCCTATTAAGTGTCTTAAATGATATAGAAGACGGAGCAGAAATCTCATAATGACCAAGTATATTATAGACTCGCATGCCCACCTGGATGATGAGAAATTTGATGAAGATAGGGACGATTTGATAGCAAGACTTGAAGAGGACAAGATTAAGGCTGTCATCAATCCTGCATCAGACCTTGAATCATCTCAAAGAGCAGTCGACTTATCAAAAAAATATGACAATATCTATGCCATGGTGGGAAGTCACCCCCATGAAGCAAAATACTATAGCGAAGATACCAGAAAAGCCTATATAGACCTTGCTAAAGAAAAAAAGGTAGTGGCCATAGGCGAAATAGGCCTAGACTACTACTATGATTTGTCCGATAGACAGGTCCAAAAACAGGTCTTCATAGACCAGATTAAGCTTGCAAAAGAGCTTGACCTTCCCATAGTAATCCACTCCAGAGATGCTATAGAAGACACTTATGAGATATTATCTACCTACGCCAAGGACATGAAGGTCTTGTTACATGCCTTTTCAGAATCCTGGGAAGTTTGCATGCGCTATTTAAACCTAGGCTTTTATGTGGCCCTAGGTGGGGTAGTCACCTTTAAGAATGCAAGAAAGCTTCTAGAAGTTGGAGAAAAAGTGCCTCTGGATAGGCTAATGATAGAAACGGATTCACCCTATCTTACTCCAGTACCATTTAGGGGAAAGAGAAATCAACCGGCCTACACCCATTATGTCGTAGAAAAAATAGCTCAACTAAAAGGTATAGACCCTGAAATCGTAAGGGACCATGCCTATAAGAACACGATTGAATTTTTCGGGATAAGGCCATGAAAGAATTAACTATTAGAGAGGTCATAGTGGTAGAAGGTACCATGGACATAGTGGCGGTAAAGAGGGCCTTGGGCGACAAGGTTGACTGCATAGCCACCCACGGCCTAGGTCTTGACGAAGACTTCTTAAAGAAACTATCACAGATAAATGACAGGCAGGGGATTATAGTCCTAACAGACCCAGACTTTGCCGGAAAAAAGATTAGACAAAAAATAAGAAACTATATACCTTCAGCCAAACACGCCTATATAAGCAGGGATGAAGGAAGAAAATTTTCTGATATCGGCGTGGAAAATGCTTCTGACCAAGCTATTATCTCTGCCATAGAAAAGGCTAGACCAGAGCTTGTAGACTTGGAAGATAGGTTTAGCTACCATGATATCATCGATAATGAGCTTACTGGAAGCGAAAATTCAAGAAAGAAAAGAGAGGCCCTATGCGACGCCCTAAACATTGAGTATTCAAATGCCAAGCAATTAGTCACTAGACTAAATGTATACGGGATAAGTCGTAAGGAATTTGAAGAGGCCCTAAGAGGTTTAGATGAAAAGAGATAGGCTATATTCACCAAAAGTAATAAAAAGCATCCTAAAGGAATTTGACTTCAATTTTTCTAAGGGCTTGGGCCAAAACTTCCTTATAGATGGAAATGTCGTAAGGACCATTAGGGAGTCTGCCAAGGTCACCAAGGATGACTATGTCCTAGAGATAGGTCCTGGCTTTGGAACCCTTACAGAGGAGCTTTTGATGCATGCCAAGAAGGTCGTGGCTGTAGAAATAGATAAGAGGCTGCTTGATGTCTTAAATTACACCCTTGAAGACTTTGACAACTTCGTTTTGATTAATGAAGATGTCCTAAAGGTGGACTTTGACAAGCTGGTTGAAGAAGAATTTGAAGGCCATAGCTTTAAAATTCTAGCAAATCTTCCCTACTATATAACCACGCCTATCATCACCAAGCTTATCGAGATGAAACTTCCAGTAGAATCTATGACCTTTATGGTTCAAAAAGAAGTTGCGGAAAGGCTAGTCGCAAAGCCGGGCAATAAGCAATATGGGTCTATCACAGTCTTTATAGACTACTATAGCCATGCTCAAATTGTTTGCAAGGCCCCTAAGTCAGTCTTTATACCTCAGCCCAAGATAGATAGTGCAGTAGTAAGATTGGATTTAAAAGACCTAAGAGACCAAGAAAACCAAGTAGATGAAAAAGTCTTATTCAAGCTGGTCCATGCAGGCTTTCAACAAAGGAGAAAAAATATCCTTAACTCAATGACATCAGACCCTAGCCTAGGACTTGATAAAAAGAGGCTGGCGGCCATCCTTGATGACTTAGGCATTTCCCATAATAAGAGGGCGGAAGACCTTAGTCTACAGGATTATATAAATATTGCTAACAAGCTTTAAGCTAAAGTGATTAATAAAGTTTTTTTGGGGTAATTAATATTAAGTAATAATCATAAAAAATTGAAAGGAGAAAGTAATGGATAAAGTTAAAGTATATTCATCTGATACATGTCCATATTGTACTGCAGTTAAGAGTTTTTTAACTGAAAACAATATTGAATTTGAAGAAGCTAATGTCTCACAAGATGCACAAGCGAGAAACGAATTAATTCAAAAAGGTTACAGGGGAGTTCCTGTAATAGTAATCGGAGATGAAGAAGTAGTTGGATTTGACCAACCAAAGTTAAAAGAACTTCTAAACCTATAATAAATTAGATTGGCCTCAAAGAGTTTTACTTTTTGAGGTCTTAATTTTAGATAATAAACTTTAAATCTTAAGTGGAGGATACAGAAGATAAATGGACAAAAGACAAGAAAGAGCTATTTTTTATGAACCTACAAATAGCATGAGCAAGGTAAAAAACGTCATAGGGGTAGTAAGTGGCAAGGGAGGCGTTGGTAAATCACTAGTGACCTCACTTTTAGCATCTGCCTTAAATAAAAAGGGCTATAAAACTGCCATCCTTGATGCGGATATTACAGGACCTTCTATTCCAAAGGCCTTTGGAGTAACCGAAAGGCTTAAATCCTACAATGAAGGCACCTACCCATCCAAGTCTAAAAATGGGGTTAAGATGGCATCCATTAACCTGGTTATAGATGATGACACATCTCCAGTAGTTTGGAGAGGACCAGTCCTATCAGGAGCCATCAAGCAATTTTGGAAGGATATAATCTGGGAAGATGTAGACTACATGTTTGTAGACCTACCACCTGGAACATCTGATGCCACACTAACAGTCTTTCAAACCCTACCATTAGCAGGTATTGTCTTAGTAACTAGTCCTCAAGACCTAGTTTCCATGATAGTTGAAAAGGCTAAGAAAATGGCTGACAAGATGAGCATTCCAATAATCGGGGTAGTTGAAAACTACTCATACTTCCAAGCTCCAGACACCCAAAAGATTTATGAAATCTTTGGAAAGAGCAAGATTGAAGAACTTGCAAAAGAAAAGAACCTAGACCTTCTAGCTAGAATACCTATAAGGCCAGACATAGCTGAGCTAGTCGATGCCGGCAAAATAGAAGACCTAGATGTTTCTTTCATGGATCATGCCATAGAAAAAATCATAAATTTTGAAGAATAGTATTCATTAAGACTATTTAATAAAATGGGATTAGATTATAAGTCTAGTCCCTTTTTTTATGTAAAATTGCAGGTTACATGAGTAGAATATTTAAAAGCAAGGTAGAAATGAATTAATACAATAACGGAGTGATTAAAATTGTATAAAAATATAGGAGGGATTTTGTGCGTATGGGCAATAAAAATCTAAGAAAGAATTTGGCACTAATCCTATCTTTGCTAGTGTTTATTTCAACGATACCGCTAAATGGGATAGTAAAAGCGGTGGATGCAACAGACCAAGATTAAGCTTATGGTCTTGTTGTTAAAGGACAAAAAAATTGGGACGATGAAGGTTATGAAGCATATAGAC
>CAYFNZ010000034.1:0-10564 GCA_964344625.1 uncultured Peptoniphilaceae bacterium
CTTCATTATTTTAGCACTCGAATAGAAAGAGTGCTAAAAAGTCCTTGACAAGTTAGCGAACATGGTTTATCATAGTATTAGCAGTTAAGGAACACGAGTGCTAATATGAGTGCTAAGTAAAGAAAGGAGGCAGCATGGACGATAGAAAGCTTAAGATATTAAATTCCATAATCAAGTCTTATACGGAATCTAAAGAGCCAGTTGGTTCTAGGACCTTGTCTAAGAATGAAGATATTGGTGTGAGTGCTGCCACTATTAGAAATGAGATGAGCGACTTAGAGGATTTAGGATATCTGGTAAAGGTTCATAGTTCATCTGGCAGGGTTCCATCTGATAGGGGTTATCGACTTTATGTGAATGCCCTTTTATCTGACAAGGTTCCATTTAGGATGTCAAGAAATGAGCTTTTTGATACGAGTAGCCTTGATAAGTCGCATGAATTTGACTCGATAATGTCTAATGCGACCAAGATATTATCTGCTATTACAAATTACACTGCAATGGCGATAATGCCTGAGACTGATGACTTGCTTTTGAAATATATAAATGTAGTTATGCTCGGGCCTAAGGACCTGGCAATCTTCTATATATATAGTTCAAAGTCTGTAAAGCATGATGTTATCAGACTGCATAGTCCGATTAATATGGAAAATGTTAATTTGATTAATAGCATTTTGAATGCAGCTTTAATTAATTTAAGTCCGAAAGAAATTTTGGACAAGCTTGATTCAAACATGTTCAGGGTTCTTAGGAGTCAAAATTCATATTTGGATTTTTTACTTCCTCATATAGAGGCGGAAGTAGCTAGGATGGCTAAAGACTATATTATTTATGAAGGTCTTGGCAATATCTATAGGTACAATGACTTGGATATAGATCAAAATAGGAAGTTGATTGATTTTATCCAAGATGAGGATCCTTTAATTGATGTGCTTAACAAGGGACAAGAAGATTTACAAATCCTAATAGGTGAGGAGATAGGGATTGAAGAGTTTAAGGACTTTTCAATAATATCTATGACCTTTAGGAATAAAAAAGGACTAGAAGGTAAGCTTGCCGTAATAGGGCCTATGGCCATGGAATATGATAAAGTCATATCGGATTTACTAATAGTAATTAGATACATTAATGGCAGCATATAGAAAGGTATAGGGGCTAGATATGGATAAGATGAAAAAAGATGATGTTGAGAAAAAAGTAGAAAATTTGGAAGAGGAAAAGTTGGAGACTGACCAAGAACTTAATAAAGATGAGAACTTGGAAGAAAAGGTTGAAAATCCTGAAGAAAAAGTAGAAGAGGCGGATAAGGCTGACGATTCAGCTGACGAAGCTTTGAAGACTACACTTGCAAGGCTGCAAGCGGATTTTCAAAACTATAGGAATAGGACTGAGAAGGAAAAAACATCAGTTTATGCCTATGCAAATGAAAAGCTAGTTTTGAAACTTCTTCCTGTTATAGATAATTTGGAAAGAGCGATTGCTTCAGAAAAGGAACAAGATGCCTTTTATGATGGCGTTAAGATGATATATGACGAATTGATGAAGGTTTTGAATAACGAAGGGGTAGTTAGATTTGATCCGGTTGGAGAAAAATTCGACCCTAATTTCCATCAAGCGATTTTCATGGAAGAAAGTGATGAGATGGAATCAGAACACATCTTGGAGACATTTCAAGTAGGATATATGATAAAAGACAAGGTCATAAGACCTGCGATGGTTAAAGTTAGTAAATAATTGAAATTTAGTTTGGGAGGATTTAATTATGGGAAAAATTATAGGAATTGACTTAGGTACAACAAACTCAGCAGTATCAGTAATGGAAGGTGGCCAAGCTACAATCATTACAAACGCAGAAGGCGATAGAACTACACCTTCAGTAGTAGCATTTACAAAGGATGGGGAAAGATTAGTTGGTTTAACTGCAAAAAGACAAGCTATCATGAACCCAGATAAGACTATTTCTTCTATTAAGAGGGAAATGGGTACAGACTACAAGGTTACAGTAGATGGCAAGGATTATTCACCGGAAGAAATATCAGCTATGATTCTTCAAAAATTAAAGACAGATGCTGAAAAATATTTGGGAGAAACAGTTACAGAAGCCGTAATTACAGTTCCTGCATACTTTACAAATGAACAAAGACAAGCGACAAAAGACGCTGGTAGAATAGCTGGTTTGGATGTAAAGAGAATCATAAACGAACCAACAGCTGCAGCTTTATCATATGGTATGGAAAAAGAAAATAATGACATCAAGATTATGGTATTTGACCTTGGTGGTGGTACATTTGACGTATCAATACTTGAAGTTGCTGATGGCGTTGTTGACGTATTGGCTACAAGGGGTAACAACAGACTTGGTGGGGATGACTTCGATGAAAGACTTATGAACTACATCGCCCAAGAATTTAAGAAGGAAAATGGTATTGACTTACTTCAAGACCCTACTTCAGCACAAAGATTGAAGGACGCTGCAGAAAAGGCTAAGAAGGAACTTTCAAGCTCAATGTCTACAAATATAAACCTACCATTTATCACAGCTATAAATGGCGTACCAGCTCACTTGAACTTGGATATTACTAGATCAAAGTTTGAAGAATTAATTTCAGACCTTGTAGATAAGACTCTAGAACCAGTTAAGGAAGCTATGAAGGATGCTGGCGTTTCAAACTCAGATATTGACAAGGTATTGTTAGTAGGTGGATCTACAAGAGTTCCAGCTGTTCAAGAAGCTGTTAAGAGACTTATTGGCAAGGAACCACAAAAGGATATTAACCCAGATGAATCAGTATCATTAGGTGCTGCAATTCAAGGTGGTATCTTGTCTGGTGAAGTTAAAGACTTATTGTTACTAGACGTAACTCCACTTTCATTAGGTCTTGAAACTCTTGGTGGTGTAACAACTGTATTAATCGAAAGAAATACAACTATACCTACTAAGAAGTCACAAGTATTTACAACTGCCGCTGATGGACAAACAGCTGTAGATATCCACGTTCTTCAAGGTGAAAGAAAGATGGCTGCTGACAATACTACTTTGGGTAGATTCCAATTGTCAGGAATTCCAACTGCTCCAAGAGGAGTACCACAAATAGAAGTTACATTTGACATAGATGCTAACGGTATCGTTAATGTATCTGCTAAGGACTTAGGAACAGGTAAGGAACAAAAGATTACTATTACAGCTTCTGCTAACTTGACTGAAGAAGAAATCGAAAAGAGAGTAAAGGATGCTCAAGCTTACGCTGAAGAAGATAAGAAGAAGGCTGAATTGATAGAAACTAGAAACCAAGGTGAATCAATTGCTTACCAAGTTGATAAGACCCTTAAGGATTTAGGCGACAAGATTTCTGCAGATGAAAAATCAGCTATCACTGCTAAGAATGATTCATTAAAATCAGTTCTACAATCTGACAATGTTGCTGAAATCAAGTCTAAGATTGAAGAATTAACTCAAGAATTAAATAAGATGAGTGAAAAACTTTATTCACAAGCTGGTCCTCAAGATCCACAAGCAGGTGCTAAGGCTGACGATGATGTCGTAGAAGCTGACTACGAAGTAATCGATGACGAAGACGAAAATAAATAATTTAACTTGTTATTAGATGAGGCCACTAAGAGTGTCTTAGTGGCTTCATTCTTTATGTTTAATTTGCTATAATAGAAAAGTTAGATTTTTATAAAGGTTGGTGAATATGAGAGATCCATATGAGGTTCTTGGCGTTGGTAAAGACGTCACAGAACAAGAATTAAAAAGTGCATATAGAAGGCTTGCTAAAAAATACCATCCGGACCTAAATTCTGGAGATGAAGAAGCGGCTGAACAATTAAAGGAAGTCAATGAAGCATTTTCCATATTATCAGACCCTGATAAGAGGGCAAGATACGACAGGTTTGGGGCTGCTGCCTTTGAAAATGGTGGCGGGGGCTATTCTGGAGCTGATATGGGAGACATTTTCTCTGACTTATTTGGAGACCTATTTGGCGGCGGAGGCTTTAGCTATAGGCAACAAAGGCATGATCCTAATGCTAAACAAAGAGGGTCCGACCTAGAGATGACCATAAGGGTTTCTTTTAAGGAGGCAGTTTTTGGGGCCGAAAAAGAAATTTCTTATAGGAGAAGGGAAAATTGCCATACTTGTGGTGGTAGCGGGGCTAAAGATGGCCATAGTAGGGAAACTTGTGACATGTGTGACGGCTCAGGTAGCGTAACTAGGACGTCACAAACTCCATTTGGCATGTTTAGGTCCCAAGAAACATGTCCTAAGTGCCATGGGTCAGGTACTATAATTAAGGAAAAATGCGAAACTTGTCACGGTCAAGGTTTTGAAACAAAGACAGTTAAGCTTAAGGTTAAGATTCCGGAAGGAATCATGAATGGCCAAGCCATTACTATTAGGGGCAAGGGCAATGAAGGGGCCAATGGTGGTCCTGCTGGCGACTTGTACTTGATAATTTATGTTGAAGAACATGAAGTATTTAAGAGAATAGGTAATGATGTCTACTATGAACTTCCTATAAGTTTGATAACTGCAACGCTTGGAAATAAGATTGAGATTCCTGTCTTAGATGGAACCATGGAATATGAAATCCCACAAGGTACCCAACCAGGAACTAGGTTTAGGGTTAAGGGCAAGGGAATTAAGGACCCTAGGACTGGCATAAAGGGAGACCTTTACTTTGATGCCAAGGTTGTGATTCCAAAGAAATTAAATGACAAGGAACGTGAAAAGTTTGAGGAATTTGCCGAGATAAGTGGCGAGCATATCAAAGAACCTATGAAAAAAGGCTTCTTTGATAAGTTAAAAGATATATTTGAATAAGATTGGGGTTATGAAAAGTCCCAAATTGAAAAAGACGAGAAGGTAAAAATTCTCGTCTTTTTTAGGTTCGCTAACACTATTTGACAAAGATCCCTTTTTAATGCTTTATGTCCAGGATTCTTCTTTTTCAAATTTTTCTGTCCTTGCCGTAGCCTCTTTTATGATAGCTTCTGGGAAGTTCATGTGGTCAAGAAGCTTGATGGCATTTTTGCTGTTTGATGGTCCTTGGTGGAGCTTGTAGTCAAATGTGATACCATTTTTGTCATCGACATTTTCCCTAAAGTGGATGTTTTCAACCCTGCCATCAAATATTTTTGTAAGCTCAATATCGTGACTGGCTATAAAGGTAAGCTCCTTATTTTCAATCATGTGGCTAATAATTGCAGAAGAAGCTGCAATTCTTTCTATGGTGTTAGTACCCTTAAGGATTTCATCTATAAAGTAGTAGTCACCAGGTTTTTTAGCCATATTGTCAAT
Organism: uncultured Peptoniphilaceae bacterium; assembly: GCA_964344625.1. Taxonomy (GTDB): domain Bacteria; phylum Bacillota; class Clostridia; order Tissierellales; family Peptoniphilaceae; genus JAAYEL01. The sequence continues at coordinate 5,301 of CAYFNZ010000034.1, forward strand.
AATCCTTTTTAGGGACTTGATTTCAGCTATAAAATAGCTGTCGCCTTCTATGACATTGTCCTTGATAGCCATGGAAGTAAGGATATTACCCTTTTTCATGGAAAATGCCTTCGCATGACACAAATATATGGTTTGGGCAAGGATTGCATTTATGGCAACACTTTTTACATAGGTTGATTTTCCTGAGGCATTGGACCCTGTCACTAGGGTGATGTTTGACCAAGCTAGGTCATTGGCCACCGGTCTTGAAAGTAGGGGGTGGTAGATTTCTTTTGCCCTTATTTCATGTTGGTCAGTAAATTTTGGCTTAACCATGTAGTTTGCTGCCAGCTTGTAATTTAGGATAACAATGGCTGCCTCAAGGTCTCCCAGCATTTTCCAAAGCTTAAGGAGGTCTGCTTTTCTATCTTCGATTATATTGATAGATCTTGCGAAGGTGATAAATGAAATCCTAAATATGGCGTTTAGTACGTAATTAAGTAGGGCGAAGCTTGTTTTTGCTTCTGAAAAGCCTAAAAAGGAAAATTTGCCTAGACTTTGTACTGGCTTAAAGGCCTCTTCAAGGTCTTTTTCAATTGGAAGGTCGTATCTTAAGACCTTCTTTCCATGATGAATGCATGATGTTAGGTAGTTGGCCATCTTGTAGTCATTTTCAAGGCCTTGTCTCATCTTATTGGTGTAGGCCAAGTTGTAGGTAACAACTGCGACTAGGACTAATAGAGGAGATGGACCTAGGAACATGAGCTTTTTTAGGCTATATTGAATGACTATCAGGATTATTGACACTAGGGGGATTAGGCCGAACAGGATGTGCAGGCCTGTCTTATAGAGTCTTTTGTCCTTTTTCTTTCTAATGAAGTCTAAAACCCCGTTGTCATCTAGCCTTCCTATATTAGAAAATATGTACTGGATGGCCTCCCTGTCTTGGGGGTGCTGATCAAAATGGCTGATTAGTTTTTCTAGGTAGGCTTGGTCATTTTCGTTGGCATCTGTTATTCTCAGCCTCCTATAAAGGGCCTCAGCTCCTATGCTTGAACGGCTTGTATTCATCTTGTTAAAAACCTCCATCATATCTAGGTCATTCCATGTGATGTCATCGATGGTGTTTTTTGAAGGTTTTAGCTTGATGTAGGACCTGTAGGCGGATTTTAAGAATTTTTCAGGGTATTTCTTTTTGGTAGGGCTGGGATTTTTACCCCAGGATGACCTGATTTCGTCTAGGGTCTTGTTTTTTATGCTTACTGAAATTAAAAAGTTGATTATAAAAAAAGCTGCAACTATTATTACAAAAGATATCTTATCCATTTTTCCTCCTCGTATGTATAGAAAATATTATATACCATATAAAGTTTGAATAAAAATCTTGTTTGGACTTTAATAAAACTTCCTATTTAATGATATTATTTAGATATATAAGAATTTAGAAAATTTGTAATAATTTCTTAGAGGGCTTGTAAAAGCTACCTAGTAATATAAGGGTGGAGGAAAGAGATGAGTAAATATAAGATACTTGTAGCAGAAGATGATAAGGCAATTAGGGATTCCTTGGGAATTTATTTAAGAAATGCAAACTATGATGTTTACTATGCTCAAGATGGACTTGAGGCTGTAGACATCTTTAACAAGGAGAGCATTGACCTTGTAATAATGGACCTCATGATGCCCAAGATGGACGGGACTCAAGCCATAATCAAGATTAGGGACAAGTCATTTGTTCCAATAATCATCCTATCTGCTAAGTCTGAAGACTACGATAAGGTCATAGGCCTTGATATAGGGGCTGATGACTACATAACAAAGCCCTTTAATCCTTTGGAGCTAATAGCTAGGGTAAATTCCAACATTAGGAGATTCTATAACTATAAGCCTAACCAAAAGACTGAAACATCTATTACGGTTTCTGGATTAAGCCTGGATACACTTGAAAAAAATATTGATGTAGATGGAAGGCTGGTAAACCTGACTTCTAGGGAGTATGGCATCTTGGAGCTTTTGATGTCCCACCCAAACCAGGTTTTTACAAGTGACCAAATTTATGAGCATGTCTGGGACGAGGAAGCCATAGATTCAAAGACCGTAACAGTCCATATAAGAAGGATAAGGGAGAAGATAGAAATAAATCCCAACAAGCCGCAATACCTCCAAGTGGCCTGGGGAATAGGTTACAAATTTGTTGATAAGGATAGGAGGACCTGATGAAAAAAAACATTCAATATAAGGTAACATTTATCACGGTATTTATTTTGTTGGCGTCATTATTGTCATCAATTGGAGTTGTAAATATTAAAAGTGATTTTTTCGAGAAAGACAATAGGGACTATATAGTAAATGAATTGGCAAACCCTATAATTTCAGAGTCTTTTAATAAGTACGGTAATGGGGATTCTAATATTGGCAATGATGAATTTATTAAATATTCGGCCGATTTAAAGCTTTCTAGCAACTATTATTTTACAAAAGAATTTAGAGAAAATAATCCAGAAAAAATAGTAATCCAAGAAGATGATGGGTCTACAAGAATATTTGCAAATAAGAAGGCTTTTCAAGATTACTTAGATTATAACGAAAATTATCAAACTAGGATAATAAAGAATAACCAAAAAGATTTAGAGGAAAAGGAAACTTACTATACTAAAAACTCGAATTATACAAAAGAACTAAATAATATGGACAATATTTATTGGATAAAAGCCACCTATAAAAATGGTAAGTATAGTATTGATTCAAATGAAAAAGAGATAAAATCTGAAGATGACTTAAGGAGATTTCAATTTATAAAGACGGAAATTGAAAATAGACTAGACGATTTAGAGGTGGAAAGAAATGGATATGAGGATGCAACGATATATGTCCCAGATCCAGTCGTAGAAGAGATGACTGCTAACTACCAAATAGATTTTAATAATCAGGGATTAAAAGCCAGGTTGGAGTCAAGAGACTTTATTGTAAATTTTATGCTTAAAGTCCTAATTTCATTGGCGGTTGTAGGGGTTATAACCCTTATATTTACAACCTTTATCAATTATCATAAAGCCATAGAAAATAAGACATTTACAGCTCTTACAGATATTCCTATTGAAGTATATGCTTTGGTATATTTCCTTGCAATAAGTTCTCCTATAGTTGGGATTAATGCGATAGGCGATAGGGTTGTATATAGGTTTAGCCTAGATTTTTATAAAAATACCTTATATCAGTATGCAGTATCATTTTTTGCATCCTTACTTGCTATGGTCCTTGTGATATACCTAGTTCAAATCTTAAAGTCAATCTATCATGAAGGTAAAGATTCTTTTGTATTTAAAAAATCTATCATAATAAGAATCTTTGGGGCTATATTTAAGTATTTGAAAAAGTTGGTATTTGCCCTATTTTCAAAGTATGGTCCAACATCAAGGGGCTTTTTTATAGGAGCCTATCTACTATTTGCCTTGCTTGGTTATTTAATTACTGGAGCTATAGGTGGGGGAGTCTTAATATTCTTAGTAGGTATGCTAATCCTAACCGGTGTATTCTATTTGTTGCATAGCTATTTTTCGGATTTAAGAGAAATTGAGCATATGGCAGACCAAATAGCTCAAGGAAATTACGATATTAAAATTGATGAGAAGAAAAACCTATATAAAAATCTTTCTCATTCCTTAAATACGGCAGGCGATAGCCTAAGTTTAGCCATAGCTAGGGAGCTAAAGTCCGAGAGAATGAAGACGGAGTTGATTACAAATGTAAGCCATGACCTAAAGACTCCTCTTACATCGATTATCAACTACTCACAGCTTGCTTCAGAAGAGGGAGCCTCTCAAGAGGATATTCAAAAATACAACAAGATAATTTTTGAAAAATCTTTGAGGCTAAAGGAACTCATAGAAAATCTATTTGAAGTTTCTAAGGTAAATAGTAACAATGTTGAGCTTAAATTAATGGATATAAATTTTTCAGAAATGGTCAAGCAAATGGCGGGAGAATGGCTTGATAAGCTAGATGAGAAAAATATTTCTATAGTATCAGACATAGAAGATGACATAGTTTTAAAACTAGATGGTCAGCAAACTTATAGAATCTTAGATAATGTATTTTCAAATATATATAAATATGCTCTTGAAGGCACTAGGGTATATGTGGACTTAGTTAAGCATGAAAAATGTATTTTGAAAATCAAAAATATCTCCAAATATCCGTTAAATATTTCAGCCGAAGAGCTGATGGAAAGATTTACAAGAGGAGATGCTTCAAGGTCTACAGAAGGCTCAGGTTTGGGACTTTCAATAGCAAGTTCCCTTACACAAATTCAAGGTGGAAAATTTGACATAGAGATTCTAGGCGATTCCTTTATGGTTGAGATTATTTTTTAGGAAGTAAGTATGAAAAAGAAAAAAATAAGAGAAATATTCTTATTTGGATTTATTATAGTAATAATACTTGTGCTTCTTTTACTATATAAATACAAGGAAAAAACTATGGAATTTATACCCAGTCTACTTTTGATAGACAAGGACAATATATCAGCTCAAGCATATGGGGTTATAGATTTAAAAACAGGTAGGATGTTAGCCGCTAAAGGTGAGAAAGAGCAAGTGAAGACAGCTAGCCTAGCAAAGCTATTTTCAATTCATATGGTAAATGGCCTAAAGTACATGGATTCTTATATAGAGATTAGTCAAGACAATTTAGATCTGGTAGGCCATAATTCATCCATGTCCAATTTGCTGCCGGGGACATATTTCTTAGAAAATATCTACCATGCAATCCTTGCTCCTTCAGGCAATGATGCCATGTATGCCCTAGCCGATAATATTGGCAAGGATATGAATCCTGAACTTGAAACTTGCCAGGATAGACTAGATGAATATACTCAGGCTCTAAATAAGTTTATAAAAGAAGAGGGCTTTTTAAATACAAGTATAAAAGATGTTACGGGATATTACGGCAAGACTTATTCGTGCGTTGAAGACTTAAGTAAGCTTAGCCAAGAACTCCTAAAAAAGAAATGGTTTAGAAATATGACCGGCCAATATCAATACCTCAGCCGCACTCCATCTGGCAAAAGCCTAGTCTGGGACAATACAAATAAATTTTTAAATCCAGATTCAAAATTTTATAATCCTAATATCCATGGGATAAAAACGGGCTCCTTAGAGAATTACAAGAATATAATCAGCCTTTATGAGGATGAACAATCCAGCTTATTAATAATTGTTATAGGGTCTAAGACTGATGATTTGAGGTATGAAGACACCCTAAATTTAATAGAAAAGTATAAATAA
>CAYFNZ010000035.1:0-5907 GCA_964344625.1 uncultured Peptoniphilaceae bacterium
CCCTGCCGTCCTTTTTTACGCTTTTAAGCCCCAAATTGATACCAAATTTGAAAAAAGCCATTTTGTGACCAATCGATATTTTAAAAAGTTGATACCAAATTTGGGAAATGCTGTTTTGTGACCAATTGTGTTGATACCTAATTCGGAAAATGCATTTTTGGTATCAATTGTTAAAAAAGTGAATTAATACCAAATTCAAGAAAATGCGATTAGGTATCAACAAAATTGATACCTAAAAGCCAAATCCTAAATTAGGTATCAATAAGCAAAAAATATCATTGATACCTAATTCGAAAATCTTAATTTAGGTATCAATTTTGACTAAAATGGTCGTGGACACCCTAAAAATATTAGTGGGTAGACCATAATTTCATATTTCTTTCTATCCCATCTTGAAATTTATGGGCGAATCTCTTATAATTAAATTAACATTTGAACAATCGTTCAAACGTGAGAATGATAATGATTACCACCAGCATTACCCGGCGGGCACGACCAGCACCAGCAGCTGAAGAATATAGTCGCAAGCAGAAGCCGGCGGCCACCACCAGCAGCCAAAAGACTGGAGGGCATTATCAAGTGTAAAAGTGATAATAAAGCATTTTCCGGGAGGGAGAGATGACGAATATAATTGACTTGCCTGAGGGTAAGGAGGAGCTTGTTAGGAGGCTGCCGTCTGAGGATAAGATGTTAAAGTTGGCTGATTTCTTTTCAGTCTTTGGGGATTCGACAAGGATGAGGATTATTTCCTTGCTTAGGCAAAAGGAGATGAATGTGTCTCAGATTGCTGAGGTTTTGGATATATCGGTGTCGGCTATTTCCCATCAGTTAAAGACTTTGAAGTCCCATGACTTGGTCAGGTTAAAGAGGGATGGTAAGTATAGTATTTATTATTTATCTGATGAGCATGTGACTAGGATTTTTGATTTGGGACTGATGCATTTGGAAGAAAAATAGGATTGGATTAAGGAGTATAAAATGAAAAAAGTATATAAATTAAATAATTTGGGTTGTGCTAATTGTGCAAATGTTATGAGTGAGAAGATTTCAAGTTTGGATGGGGTTAAGAAGGCTAAGGTAAATTTCATGCTTTCAAAGCTTACTGTTGAGGTGGAGGATGAAAGCAAAATGCCATCTAAGGAAGAACTTGCTAATATTATAAAGTCTGTTGAGAATTATTGTGAAATAGTGTAAAGGAGATGGTGGTATGTTAGAAAAAAGCAAGAAAACTAGGGTTATCATAGCGGCGGTTTTGATGGTCTTGGGCTTTGTCTTGTCCGCTGTCTATGAAGAAGGGGCCATGAAGCTAATAATCGATGTGCTTTTCTTGGCTTCCTGGCTGATAGCTGGCCTTGACATTATTTACCAAGCAATCCTTAATCTTAAGAGTAAAATGCTCTTGGCAGAGCATTTTCTGATGAGTATTGCCACAATTGGGGCCATAGGGATTGGAGAATACAGGGAAGCTGCCATGGTTATGGTATTATTTCAGATTGGTGAGCTTCTTGAAGACAGGGCTATAGATAAGTCTAGGGAGTCGATTGCCGACCTTATGGATATTGCCGCTCCTGTGGCTTTTAAAATCGTGGGTGAAGAAAGGGTTGAGATTGACCCTGACTTGATTGAAAAAGGAGACCTTTTGGAGGTAAGGGCTGGGGAGAAAATCCCTGTTGATGGTCTTGTAATAAAGGGAAGAAGCTATATTGATTCTTCTGCCTTGACAGGTGAGTCCATCCCGGTAGAGGTCTTTGAAGGACAGAAAGTCCTTTCCGGCTCTATCAATGGAGATGGTTGGCTAGTCATAGAAGCCTTAAAGACTGCATCTGATTCTACGGCTATGAAGATAGTTGAGCTTTTAGAAGAGGCCACCGAAAACCAAGCTGACACAGAGTCTTTTATCACGAGATTTGCAAGGATTTATACCCCGATAGTTGTGGGACTAGCTATTATCATATCCTTTATAGTTCCCTTGTTTATCGAAGGGGCAGTCTTTGCGGACTGGTTTAAGAGGGGCTTGATATTTTTAGTTGTATCCTGCCCATGTGCCTTTGTGGTTTCCGTTCCTATGACCTTCGTCTTGGGCATAGGAAGTTCTTCAAAACTCGGCATCCTAGTAAAGGGTGGAAATGTTTTTGAAAATATCAATGAAGTTAAAGTTCTTGCTACAGACAAGACAGGGACCTTAACCCAAGGGGAATTTTCAGTAACCAATGTGGACTACCTTGACCAGGCCGACTGGGAAAAGAGTCTGAGGGTTGCCGGCGAGCTTGAAAAGGGCTCAAGTCACCCAATTGCTGAAGCTATCAGAAACTATGCCAAGGAAAATTCCGGCTATGTAGGCATTGACCTTGGAGAAATTTCTACCATCCAGGGAAGAGGGGTCATAAATGACGATAAAGAGGCCTTTATACTTGGCAATATTAAGTTCATGAGGGAAAATGCCCTTTTTGAAAGCTACCAAGTGAAGGACGATACAAGCAGGGTTTACCTGGCTCAAGTCCGCCCAGTCAGAAAGGAATTGGCAGTTTTTGAAATTGAGGACAAGATCAAGGACAATGCTAAAGACTTCATAGACCAAGTTCATAAAAGAGGGGTAGACGAGGTCTATATGCTAACTGGCGATGAAGAGCCTGTGGCTAAGAAGGTCTCTGACAAGCTAGGCCTAGATGGCTTTTTAGCCAATTTGCTACCTCAAGATAAGCTTAATTGGGTGAAAAATAAGAAGGAAAGCCTGGCTGCAAAACTCTTGTATATAGGGGATGGCCTTAATGACGCCCCTGTAATTGCTACTTCAGATGTGGGAGTATCCATGGGAGGCATTGGGTCAGATGCCAGCATAGAAGCAAGTGATGTAGTCATAGTCAATGATGACTTGGCCTTGATTCCAAAGCTATTTGACCTATCAAGCCATGTCCTAAAAATTGCCAAGGAAAATATCTGGCTCTCCTTAGGGGTAAAGGTCATATTCTTGATTCTTTCAGCCTTTGGCCTAACCAAGATGTGGATGGCGGTATTTGCCGATGTGGGGGTTACCCTTTTGGCAATAGCCAACAGTTTTAGGGTATATTTTTATCCAGCAAGGCTTAAATAGCTTTACAAAAAAATATAATTAATGTATCATAGTAATATTAAAGATATTAAATACTAACAATAAAATAGAAATTATCAAGAGTGACGGAGGGACAGGCCCTATGAAGTCCAGCAACCTATTAGATTAGGTGCTAAATCCTGCAGGTTTACCTGAAAGATAAGCTTAATTGACCTCAACTTTCAGTTGAGGTCTTTATAATTTAAGGGGTAATTTCTAACTAGTATGAAACGTGTAATATGAAAGGAAGTTATTATGAGAAAATTATTAACATCAGAATCAGTAACAGAAGGACATCCAGACAAGGTCTGCGACCAAATATCAGATGCTATCTTGGATGCCATCCTAAGTGAAGACCCACAAGCAAGGGTTGCTTGTGAAACTACAGCGACAACAGGTATGGTTTTTGTAATGGGTGAAATTACTACATCAACCTACGTTGACCTACAAAGTGTTGTAAGAAATACTTTAAAAGAAATCGGCTACAATTCATCTGACTACGGCTTTGACTCACAAACTTGTGCAGTAATCACAGCTATCAACGAACAATCACCGGATATCGCCATGGGGGTTGACAAGGCCCTAGAAGCAAGAGAAGCCTCAACAGACAAGTACGACTTGATGGGAGCTGGTGACCAAGGTATGGTATTTGGCTATGCTACCAACGAAACTGAGGAATTTATGCCAATGCCAATGATCTTGGCTCAAAAGCTTGCAAAAAGACTTACAAAAGTTAGAAAAGATGGTATTTTAACCTACTTAAGACCAGATGGTAAGAGTCAAGTTACAGTTGAATATGTGGACGGCAAGCCACAAAGAATCGATACTATCCTAATTTCTACCCAACATGATGCCCATGTTTCACTTGAAGAAATTAGAAAAGACGTTATCGAACATGTAGTTAAAGAAGTTATAGACAAGGATCTTATCGATGAAAATACCAAGTATCTTGTAAACCCTACTGGTAGATTTGTTTACGGTGGTCCAGTTGCAGACAGTGGCTTAACTGGTAGAAAAATCATCGTTGATACCTATGGTGGATTTTCAAGACATGGTGGTGGAGCTTACTCCGGCAAGGACCCATCAAAGGTTGACAGGTCAGCTTCATACATGGCAAGATACATTGCTAAAAACATGGTAGCAGCAGGCCTTGCTGACAAACTTGAAATCGGTGTAGCCTATGCTATAGGGGTTGCAAAACCTGTTTCAATCTATATCGACTCAGAAGGTACAGGCAAACTTAGCGATGACGAATTAACAGAAATTGTTAAGAAGGAATTTGACCTTAGACCAGGTGCTATAATTGAATATCTTGACCTAAGAAGACCAATCTACAAGCAAACAGCAGCCTATGGCCACTTTGGAAGACACGACCTAGACCTTCCTTGGGAAAGAATCGATAGGGCAGAAGAACTTAAGAAGTATTTGAATAAATAGAAAAGCGGAAGCATTTGCCATGAAAAGTATTAGTCTTATCATGTCGAATGCTTTTTTTTGTCACAAAAGCCTCATATATTAAGTTATACTTATTGAACAAGCGATGAATGATAGAAAATTGAGGAGGTTTTTGTGAATAAGAAGATATTATTATTGTTACTAGCTTTGTTGTTTGTGTTTGTAGCTTGTGATACTAAAAATGGAGAAAAAGAAGAGGGTATAAAATTGAACGCTGATTTATCGAAATATGAAGAAGCAAGTATACTAAGCGTTGGAGATAATACTATATTGACTGTCAAAAATGATGATACCAATCCAATTTTGGCAGAAGTGTATGCTAAAGGTGCAAAAATTTATATAGATGAAAAAGAAAAAGATTTAGACGACTTAAAGCCTGGCATGGACGTAAAGCTTGATTATACAGGACCTATGATGAAGTCATATCCTGGTAAAATGAATTCTGAATATATAATGGCAAGTTCTTTAAAGCCTAATCAGGTAAATGACAAGGTTGGATTTTACCTACAAGTTGTAAAGGATATGTTTGAGAAAGATCAAGCCCTTCAGGCTGATACAAGGTATCTAGGGCTAGACATTGAAAATCCACCAGTAGCATTTAGCGAAGTTGAAAAAAATGCCTTGAACTTTAGGCTTCAAAGTGAATTTGGAAAAGAAGTGATATATACAAGCTTTGAAGAATTAGAAAAAGAAGGTAAGATTGTAGATAACGCTTGGAAGGACGGCGTGTTAATAAGTATAAAGTCTAACCAGAAAGAAGGAAAGTTAAATGATATAGAATTTTCCGTAGAAAAATGGAGGTCTGGACTTGGTGCAATAGGCTCCTCAAATTGTAAGGCAACTTGGGATGAAAATGGGGAATTAAAATCAATTGATTACATGGACGAATACGTATCATAGATTCATTTTATTTCTCTAATTTCCTATGTCGACCAGGGGCACCTTATCATTACCACCGAGGGATATTAAGAACTAAAAAGAAACCATACCCTATTGCGGGTAGCTTTGTGAAGCTCTCCTTGGGTAAAGAAAGCCGAGCGTAGAAATCTGCGCTCGGCTTTAATATCTTAAAATCTATTTTTCAAGTTCTAGTTCACTAGATTAATTTAATAAATTCGTCATGAACAGCTTGTACTTGAGCTCCAATGATTACTTGAACAGCCTTTTGTGAAGGTCTGATTACTCCTGCTACTTGAGCTTTTTTAATCTTTGTTTCATTTACAAGAGTTTCGTCATTAACTTCAAGTCTTAGTCTAGTGATACAGTAGTCAGTTGACTTGATATTGTCCTTTCCGCCTAGGCCTTCAAGGATAATTCTTGCCATTTCTGTAAAGTTTGTATCAGCTGAGAGTTCTTTTCCTTCG
>CAYFNZ010000035.1:6007-10558 GCA_964344625.1 uncultured Peptoniphilaceae bacterium
TAAGAAAAGTTAACATTTTAATATTAAAATATAAAAAAGCTGGCAGAAATTAATCTGCCAGCTCCTTTTAAATTTGCCTATTTTCCCTTATATTTATTCAGATTTTATTCAACTATTCAATTCCGATTTCAATTTTCTTGCTTTGGTTTTCTACCTTTGGAACTACGATATTCAAAACTCCATTTACCAACTTAGCATTAATCTTTTCTTCGTCAGCATTTGGAAGATAGAACCTCCTTTCCATTGATTGGTAGGTCCTTTCCTTGTGAACATAGTTTTTCTTTTTGTCTTCTTCGGTCTTTTCATCCTTAACTTCAAAGCCTATGGTCAAGTAATCATCCTTGATTTCCAACTTAATGTCTTCTTTATCAATTCCTGGTAAATCAGCATCGATCACATATTCCTTTTCGTTGTTTTGTAGGTCAACCTTGAATTTATCAGCAGATAAACTAGGAGACTTACTTTCAAAAAACTTATCGAACATAGTGTACATGTCATCGTAAGTTGGTTCTAAAAATCCGCTTCTAACAATTGGTCTTAAACTTCTCATAATTTACCTCCTATCTTTATTTCAATTAAATTATAGCACTAAGGTAAAAGATAGTCAAATAATATATAAAAAAATTAATAAAATCCTTTCTAGGACCAAGCCTTATATCCTCATGGCAAATGCTTAAAATTACACAGATTTTAAATTTCTTTTTACTATTTTTAATTTATGGGTTAAAGATTTAATTAAGATTTAACAAAAACCTATTTTCATGCAAGTTTAGTTGTGATATCATTATGATATCAAAAAGAATTTTATTGAAAGTTTGGAGGCGAAAAATGAACAAGGAATTTGATAAGGTAGAGGAAAAAGTTATTTCCAATAAGAAGAATGGGGGGCTAGCCCTTGTGGTAATATTAGCTCTTATAATTGGGGCAATAGCCCTATTTGTATTCTCGGTAACCAATTTGACAGATGAAACTAAAAAGGCCTTTCCTTTTGTTATGACTCTGTTTTTGTCAATTATAGTTTTTGTAGGCTCATTGATTTCTTTAGCAGGTCTAAAGGTGCTTAACCCTCAAGAAGCCCTAGTTCTCACACTTTTTGGTAACTACAAGGGAACCCTAAAGGGGCAAGGATTTTATTATGTAAATCCATTTTCAACATCTGTAAACCCTGCGGCAAACACTACTCTGGGCCAAAGTGGGGATGTGTCAACCAAGAAGAGGAGGATAAATCTTCAAACAGGTGAAGGAGACAACACCGTTCAAGTGGAAGGAAGTAAGAAGATTTCCCTAAAGGCCATGACCTTAAATAACTCAAAGCAAAAGGTAAATGACTATCTTGGTAATCCGGTAGAAATTGGAATAGCTGTAATTTGGAGGGTAGTAGACACCGCCAAGGCAGTATTTAACGTAGATAATTTTAAGGAATACCTATCTTTACAATGCGATAGTGCTGTAAGAAATATTGCCAGACAATACCCTTACGATATTGCTCCAAATCTCGAAATAGATACAACCGGAGATGGCATTCCAGATGATGGAAGCTTAAGAGGATCAAGTGAGGTAGTTGCCAGAAGGATAAGAGATGAAATCCAAGATAAAGTGGAATTTGCTGGAATTGAAATAATAGAGGCTAGGATTACCCATCTTTCTTATTCACCTGAAATAGCGGCAGCAATGCTACAAAGACAACAAGCGGCAGCCTTGATAGATGCCAGAGCCATGATAGTTGACGGGGCTGTGGGCATGGTTGAGATGGCCCTTGAAAAATTGCAAGAAAATGAAATCATTGACCTTGATGATGAGAGAAAGGCTGCCATGGTATCAAATCTTCTTGTAGTTTTATGTGGGGACAAGGACGTATCCCCAGTGATCAACTCAGGGAGCTTGTATTAGTTAATGTCTTCTAAGAAAAAGCAGATTCCACTAAGACTTTCAACTGATTTATATAATGAAATAGCTGGATGGGCCGAGGATGATTTCAGGTCTATAAATGGACAGATTGAATACTTGCTAAGCGAGTGTGTGAGACAGAGGAAAAAAACGGGTAAAAATGTCCCAGATGATTTTGACAATCATATAGATATTGATATTTAAAATCATTAGAGCATTTAATAAAAGTGAGGCTCAGGAGTTAGTTAGGAGCGAAAAATGATAAAAGTTGAGAATGTAACAAAAAGATTTGGAGATAAAATTGCCGTAAACAATGCGACATTTGAAGTTAAAAATGGTGAAATATTTGGCTTTCTTGGACCAAATGGGGCAGGAAAGACAACCACTATTAAGATGATAGTTGGCTTATTAAAGCCCGACCAAGGCCATATTTCAGTATCGGGAATAGATGTTGTAACAGACAGCCTAGAGTCAAAGAAGAAGTTTGCCTACGTGCCAGACAATCCTGATATTTACGAGAATATGACCGCCTACCAATACATCAATTTTATGGCCAATGTCTATGATGTTTCAGAAGAGGATAGGAAAAAAAGGACAGAAGAGCTTGCAGCACTTTTTGAAATTCAAGATGACTTAAATGACTACCTAAAGGGATTTTCCCATGGTATGAAGCAAAAAGTTGCCCTTATAGCAGCCTTGGTTAGTGACCCAGATGTTCTAATCCTAGATGAGCCTATGGTAGGTCTTGATGCCAAGAGCTCATACAACCTAAAAAACCTGATGAGACAAAGGTGCGAGATGGGTAAGTCAGTTTTCCTATCAACCCACGTAATGGATGTTGCCGAAAAGATTTGCGACAGGATAGGCATTATCAAAAATGGAAATGTTATTGCTTGTGGCACCTTAGATGAAATCAAGGGCGACAATGACAAGGACGAAAGTCTAGAAGAATTATTCTTGGAGTTAACAGAATGAAAAGGATAACAACATTATTATATAAAGATTTCTTGAACTCCTTCATAATGAAGGTTCCATATTATTGGAAGTCAAAAAAAGAAAGAAAAAAGCTTTTGCTTTATCCTTTCCTATTTCTAATGTTTGGTATGTATGTATATCTAGGAGTTAAGTATTTTATAGATTGGATAGATGGTTATGACAAGGTGGGTCTTGGAGATGTATACCTTGGTCAATCAGTCCTAGTCTACACAGGAATCCTGCTATTTTCCATAGTGACTATGACCATAGCCAACTTCTATTACAGCAATGATGTATCCATACTCTTGCCATTGCCCATAAAAAAATCAGAAATACTATTAAGTAAAATCATTTACAACTCTCTGTCCCTATCAGTGACAGCCCTACTTATAGTATTTCCATTCATGGTAAGATACGGAAGCTACTACGACAGGTCAATCCTATTTTATATACAATTTATAGTTGGCCTATATGCCCACACCCTAGTAATTACAAGCGTCTTTACCTTTATAGTAGTGGCCCTAATGTCAGTAATTAACAGGTTTGCCAGGGCGAAAAACATCATGCAAGTCCTTTCAACCATCCTGATACTAGGCCTATCTTTTGGACTTTCATACCTGATAAATTCACAATCGGCATCAGACACTATCGGCCTAGATGTGATGAAGGCAACAGCCCAAAAAATGAGAAACATTGTCTATATGATTCCAACAATCGGCCTTCTAATGAAGGGGGTTAACGGTCAAATTCTAAGCTACATCTTGCTAATTGCCCTAGGCCTAGGTTCAGCCTACCTAGTAGCGCAAATCTCTGGCGGACTTTTGACCAAGGGAATCCTAAGCAACCAATCAGTAGTTAAGAGAAGAAAACTAAGCATAGAAGAAAGACAAAAGGCCTTCAAAAAAGACAGCATATTTACCCAAATTGTAAAGAAAGACTTGAGGGACGTCCTAAAAACCCCAGTCTATATCACAAGCACCCTACTAATGGGCATCGTAATGCCCCTAGCCTTGATGATACCAATCTTTTCAAGAGGGGTAAGCATTTCGGAAATTACGGATGTATCATCCGGCATCTTCAATTTATTAGCAGACGCATTCGGCAAACAAAATCTCGTGGCTGTTGTAATTATAGCCCTTACAGTGATAATGCTTTTCTTTGCGACTTCTGCTACAAATACAGCCGGAACATCAATCACCAGGGAAGGAAAGTACATCTGGATAATGCAAGTTATTCCAGTTGAAGCCAGGACCCAAGTATCCGCAAGAATCCTAGCTGCCATGATAATCCACTTTATCTCCCTAATCCCAGTGACCATAATAGCCTTTGTCTTCCTAAGACCACCAGTATTATATGCCTTACTATATTTTGTAGTGCTATTTGCCATCGGCTTTTTCGCCTCAAGCCTAGGAATCCTCCTAGATGCAACCAGGCCAAAAATCGACTGGCAAACACCACAACAAGCAATGAAATCAAACTTCAACGCCTTGATATTGACCTACTTCACCATGATTCTGTCACTAGTTATAGGCGTTGGAGCCTACATCCTAATAACAAACGACACCTTCGGAGACAACCAGCTAATCCTAGCCGCCATCCTACTAGTGCTAGCATTCATCATAGCAGGCATCATCCTATACCACCTAGCCGTAAAAACCCTAGAAAAGAAGATGTCTTCATATTAAAAAA
>CAYFNZ010000036.1:0-10494 GCA_964344625.1 uncultured Peptoniphilaceae bacterium
AGGTCTTAATTTTTACCTTCTTGCAGTGTGGATTAAGATTAAATAATTATATTAACTTTCTAAATGAAGGGGGTATATTATAAAGAAGAGGTTTAAAAAATTCGGTTTGTATAAATGTTAATCTAGTCTTGTATGTTATAAAGGTTTTTAATCTAGAAGGGAGCTTACCATGAAACTTTTTGAAGAATATAGGGATGAAAAATTTAATTTGAAGAATCATCTTGTTATGCCGCCTATGTGCATGTATCAATGCCATGAAAGGGATGGAATACCGACTGATTTTCATGTAGCCCATTATGGAGCTAGGGCTATTGGCCAAGTTGGGATGATTATTGTTGAAGCTACTGGAGTTTTGCCAAATGGTAGGATAACTGACTTTTGTTTGGGTTTATGGAATGATGACCAATTGCAAGGACATAAGAGGCTTGTTAGGTCTATAAAATATAACGGGTCCTATGCAGCTATTCAATTAAACCATGCTGGAAGAAAGTCAGAAACAGAGGGGCTTAAGCATTTTGGCGCAAGTAAAATCGCCTTTAATGATAAAGAAATTGATTATGAGGAAATGACCCTTGAAGAGATAAAAGAGCTTATTGAAAGTTTTAGGGAGGCAGCAAAAAGGGCTGATGAGGCAGGTTATGACGGGATGGAAATTCATGCTGCCCATGGCTACTTGATTCATCAATTTATAAGTCCTATTTCGAATAGGAGGACTGATGAATATGGAAAGGATAGGTTTTTGCTGCTAAAAGAAATCATCCAAGCTATAAGAGAGGTATGGCCAAAGGAAAAGGGCTTGTGGATGAGGATTTCTGCGACAGATTACCATGAGGATGGAATTAAACCTGAAGATTGGATTAAATTCTTGAAGGAAAATAGGGATTTGGTGGACTTTGTTCATGTTTCAGCGGGTGGCTTGATAAATGTTCCTATCAAGGTATACCCAGGCTATATGATAGATTTTTCTAGACAGATTAGGAATGAAACAGGCTATAAGACGATAGGGGTAGGCCTTTTAGATAAAATTGAGATGGCAAGCTATGCCCTTGAATCAGGGGCATGTGACCTAGTTGCTGTAGGAAGAGGTTTGTTAAGAAATTCCAACTTATATCTGGATTATATGCATCAAAGAGGTTTAGATGAGATTCCATTCTATTACAAAAGAGCTTATTAGATTGAGGTATGCCAAGACTCTATAAAAAGCCCTCTGGATAAAAGGGCTTTAGAAGAAGTCTATAAGGATTTTCAAGTAAATAAGGATGACAGCTTTGATGAGACCGCTGTAAGGGACAAGTAGAAAGTATCAATTCATACTTTCCTTGTATCCTAAGAGCCTCATACCATTTAATATTACAGCCAAGATGCTTCCTTCATGGATTAGCATGCCAAATGACATATTCATCCAGTCACTAAAAATTAGAAAAGCCAATAGAAAGACTACCACACCAAGGGCTATGAAGATATTTTCAAGCATATTTAAGTGGGTCTTTTTAGCCAGACCATAGGCGAAAGGAAGCTTTTCAAGACCTGAATTCATAAGGACTAGGTCTGAAACTTCTATGGCAACATCAGTTCCGCTTCCCATAGCTATTCCAACATCAGCTATGGCTAGGGAGGGACTGTCATTAATTCCATCTCCTACAAATGTAATAGTATGGCCCTTTTCTTTTAACTTTTTTACAAATTCAGCCTTGTCCTGAGGAAGGAGATTGCCATAGGCTTGACTCAAGCCAAGCTCATTTTTAATTATGTCTACAGACCCTTGGTTGTCACCTGAAAGTATGATTAAATTTTTTACCCCAAGTTTTTTTAACTTATCTAAGTGTTCTCTTGCACAAGGTCTTATCATATCCCTGATCCCGATTATTGCTTCAAGCCTTTTATTAATAGAAAGGGCTATGATGGAATTTCCATCCTTTTCATATAAGGCCGCGAGATTTTTTTGCTCTTCGCTTATTTTTACATTTTCACCTTCTAAGAGCTTAAGATTTCCAAGAAGGACATTTTTACCCTCGATTACAGTCTTGATTCCTCCACCCTTGATTACATTAGTTTCCTTAGGACTATATAGATTTCTATCACTTCCATATTTTTCTACAATGGCCCTAGCAAGTGGGTGGTCAGATTCTTTTTCTATACTTACAAGGATGTCCTTAATATAATCTTTATCATTGGAAAAGAAGGCTTCTTCCTTTACTTGAGGTTTTCCCACAGTAAGGGTGCCTGTCTTATCAAAGACGAAGGTATCAGTCCTGGAAAATGCCTTTATCATTTCACTTCCCTTTATCAATACGCCATCTTTAGCCCCTCTACCAATTCCGGCTACATTAGAAACAGGAACCCCAATTACAAGAGCTCCCGGACATCCAAGGACCAGGATAGTTATTGCAAGCTCTATATTTTTTGAAAAAATATAGACCAGAAAAGCTATCACAAGAGTGGTAGGGGTATAGTATTTTGAAAAACTATCTATGAACCTTTCAGTCTTTGATTTTGAATCTTGGGCCTCTTCGACTAAGTCGATTATTTTTCCAAAAGTAGTATCTTCACCCACCTTATCGGCCCTTATATTTAGGGTTCCATTTTCCAGAATACTTCCTGCATAAACTTTAGAATAGTGATCTTTTTTCACAAAGGTAGATTCTCCGCTGATGCTTGCTTCATTAACATAGGCAGACCCTGAAATTACTTGGCCATCAACTGGGATTTTATCTCCAGTTCTTACCAGAAGGACATCTCCAATTTCTACCTCATCAATATCAATTTCTTCATATTCATAAACATTATCTCTGTTGGCCTTGGTGGGCTCTTTAATCCTTAGGGCCTTGTCGGGAGACATCTCAAGCAGGGACTTTATAGCAGACCTAGTTTTACTCAAAGTCCTTTGTTCTAAGTAGCTTCCAAAAAGAAAGAGAAAGCTCACAACTGCAGCCTCTTCATAATTTTTGATGGCAAAGGCACCAAGGATTGCAACTGTGACTAGGACATCTATGCTTACCAGCTTTATTAAAAGACTTTGGTAGGCTTGGCTTAAGATTGGAAGGCCTCCAAGTATGCCTGCAATTATGAAGAAGACTTGGCTTAAGCTTGGATTCTTTAGGACTAGGTGACATAAAAATGCCACAGCTATTAAAATCCCACTTATTAAAGTTATTTTGTTTTTATTTTTTTGTATGAACTTTTGCATAAGCCAAAGCCTCCTTAATATTCTTACTTACTACTTAACTGAGGACTTTACTATATCAAAGCCTAGTTTTTGGATAGATGATTCAATCTTTTCAATATCTAATTCATTTTCATCAAAAGTAACTTTTGCCTTGCTGGCATTAAATAGGACTTTAACGCTGTCTTTATCAACTCCGTCAAGGCTCTTAAGGGCTCCTTCAATTTTCATAACACATGATGGACATGTAAGGTCTTTTAATTGAATACTTGCATTTTTCATATTATTCCTCCTAATATATATTTTCTTTACACTTAGATTCTACTATGGGGAAAATACTTATTTAATGATTTAAATCAATAATTAGGAAAATATACTAAAATATTAAACTTCTAATTATTTTTAAGTTTTTAAAAAACATTTTAGGAGGATATATGATACAAAATACAGGTCCTATGATGGTGGTAGGACTTGGGATGAAAATAAATAAAAGCAAAAGCAAGAAGAAAACATTATCATTTTTTCTTCTTGCTTTTTTTATTTTGGGTAAAACTTTTATTTTTTGGTATATATTAATTTTCTAAAGCCTATATAATTTAAATTAAGAAATGACATGGAGGTCAAAAAATGAACAATAAGAAATCGTTAACAAAAATTTTATCAATATTTTTAGCTTTGATTCTTTGCTTATCAGCTTGTGGGTCAAATGACAAAAAAGGTGATAAGGATACTGATGACAAGAAAGAAGCATCAGAATTAACCATTTATACAGCTAGGAGCGAAAGCTTAAATAATGCTGTAATTCCAAACTTTGAAAAGGCAACTGGTATCAAGGTTAAGCTAATAACTGCAGGTACAGGGGAATTAGTAAAAAGGGTAGAATCTGAAAAGAATAGCCCTATGGGAGATATTCTTTGGGCAGCAGATGAAACAATGCTTTCAAGCAAAAAAGACTTATTTGAACAATATACTTCAAAAGAAGATGAAAATATGATGGACGGCTTTAAGAATAAGAGTGGATATTTCTCTCCAGCCTTTGCTGATCCAACTGTATTTATCATCAATAAGGACTTAATAGGAAACATCAAGGTTGAAGGGTTTGAAGACTTATTAAATCCAGAATTAAAGGGCAAGATAGCCTTTGGTGACCCGGCAAACTCATCATCAGCTTTCCAATCATTGGCGGCTATGCTTTATGCCATGGGAGATGGAGATCCAATGTCTGACAAGGCTTGGGATTTTGTAGAAAAGTTCTTAGCTAATGTTGACGGCAAGATCATGAGTTCATCAGGACAATTACATAAGTCAGTAGCAGATGGTGAATATCCAGTAGGACTTACTTGGGAAGACCCAGTTGTAAACTACAAAAAAAATGGGGCGCCTGTAGAAGTAGTATTTCCATCAGAAGGAGCAATCTTCCCAGGTGAATCAGTACAAATAATTAAGGGAGCTAAGAATTTAGAGGCTGCACAAAAATTTATAGACTACGTTTTATCAGAAGAATGCCAAAACCTAGTAGGCTCAGAATTGACTGTTAGACCTTTAAGAAAGGATGCTAAATTAGCTGACTATATGACTCCAAATGACAAGATAAAACTTGTGAAAAATTACGATGAAAGTTGGGTTTCAGAAAACAAGACTAAGATAGTAGACAAGTACAACGAATGTTTGGAAAATTCAATGGATTAATATATTAATAGTATAAACTAAGACCCCACCTCATAAAGCATTAATATAGAAATGCAAGGTGGGGTTTTCTCTTAGAGATAGGTGACAAGGAGGAGAAATGAGTTCAAATATCGTAATAGATAAGGTAGTAAAGAAATATGGGGACAAGACCATCATAGACGGACTTTCATTGAATATTAAACAAGGGGAGTTTTTTACCCTTTTGGGTCCATCTGGATGTGGCAAAACCACACTTTTAAGGATGATTATAGGCTTTAACTCTATAGAAAGTGGAGAAATCAAGATAAATGGACAAAGGATTAATGAGACCCCGGTAAACAAAAGAAACATGGGCATGGTATTTCAAAATTATGCAATCTTTCCGCATATGTCAGTAAAGGACAATGTAGCCTTTGGACTTAAGAATAGAAAAATTAAGGAAGATGAATTGAATAAAAGGGTTGATGAAATCCTGGAAACTGTGAAGATAGCCAACCTAAAAGATAGGATGCCAGACCAACTATCAGGTGGCCAACAGCAAAGGGTGGCATTGGCAAGGGCAATAGTTATCCATCCAGATGTCCTTTTGATGGATGAACCCTTATCAAACCTTGATGCTAAGCTTAGGGTAGAGATGAGAAATGCAATAAAGCTTATCCAACAAGATATAGGTATTACAACAGTTTATGTAACCCATGACCAGGAAGAAGCCCTAGCAGTATCTGACAGGATAGCTGTTATGAACAATGGCATTATTCAGCAAGTGGGAAGCCCGGTGGAGATATATGAAAGGCCTAAAAATGTTTTTGTATCAACCTTTATTGGAACTTCCAATCTCCTAAGGGCAGAAGTAGTCATTGAAAATGCCGAAAAATACATAGAACTTGAGGGTAAGTATAGGGAAAAAATTGATACCTTAAAGGAAGATATACCAGCTGGACAAGTTATAGTTTCTATCAGACCAAATGAATTCATAATTGACCCAGAAGAAGGGATTCAAGGAAAGGTTATAAACTACATGTTTTTAGGAATTAACACTCATTACTTTGTTGAACTTGAGGATAAGAGTGTTGTTGAAGTGATACAGAATTCTGATGGTAATAAGATTATTGAACCGGCAAGCTTAGTAAAACTAAAGATAAATGCCGCAAAGATAAATGTATATGACAAGGACACCGAAGAGAGCTTGATAAGGACAGGTGATTAGGATGAACAAGACAAGCATAAAGAAAAATAAAAAGATCAACATCTGGAATATAATTACCCTTATAATCCTTGTGACCTTGATATTTTTCATAATATACCCTCTAGCCTTGGTGCTTAAGAAAAGCTTTATAGACCAAAGTGTGGGAGGCTTTACACTTAGGTATTTCGAAAAATTCTTTGCCAAAAAATTCTATTGGTCTACCATAGTTAACAGCTTTAAGGTAACTATCGTAAGTACTCTTTTATCAGTTTTGATAGGGATTCCAATGGCTTACTTAATGAGAAAAATCAAGATAAAAGGAAGTAAAATAATTGAAGTACTAGTAATTATTTCCTATCTTTCACCACCATTTATAGGGGCCTATGCCTGGATTCAACTGCTTGGAAGAAGTGGGGTTATAACCAAGTTTTTAAATTCAATATTTGGCATTTCCTTTAATGGGATTTACGGTTTTTGGGGCATTATCCTGGTATTTACCCTTCAATCTTTTCCTTTGATATATCTTTACATATCAGGAGCCTTAAAAAACCTTGATAACTCCTTAAATGAAGCTGCCGAAAGCTTGGGATATACCACTAGACAAAGATTGTTTAAGATTATTATTCCACTGATAATGCCTACAGTTTTAGCCTCTTCTTTACTTGTATTTATGAGGGTCATAGCTGACTTTGGTACACCAATGTTAATAGGGGAAGGCTTTAAGACTATGCCGGTATTAATTTACAACCAATTCATGAGTGAAGTTGGTGGGGATGATGGCTTTGCATCTGCCCTTTGTGTAATAATAATCGTGGTTACCATGCTTTTATTCTTAGCCCAAAGGATAATTTCTAATAAATTCTCATACTCTATGACAGCCTTAAAGCCCATGGTGGCAGAAGAGGCTAAGGGAGCCAGGGGGATTTTAGCCCATATATTTGTATACCTAATTACCCTTTTAGCAATTTTGCCACAAATAGTTGTAATTTATACTTCATTTTTGAAAAATAATGGGGGTCAAGTTTTCATGAGAGAATTTTCCCTAGGTAGCTATGAAGCTACGCTATTAGGCAAGGACAACAGGGTAATTCTAAACACCTATATACTTGGTTTGTGTGCGATTTTAGTGATAATTGTCCTAGGTATATTTATATCCTATCTAACAGTTAGAAAAAGAAATAAGCTTACAGCAATTCTAGACACTATAACCATGTTTCCATTTATCATACCAGGTTCAGTACTAGGTATTTCATACCTGTTTGCATTTAACAAGGAACCTATTATGCTAAGCGGAACAGCTTTTATCATGGTTTCTTCCTTTATCATAAGGAGAATGCCTTACACCATTAGGTCATCAACAGCCATTATAGGCCAAATAAGCCCTAGTATTGAAGAAGCGGCCATAAGCCTAGGCTCAAGTGACCTAGAAGCCTTTGGCAAGGTAATAGTTCCAATGATGATGCCAGGTGTCCTTGCTGGGGCGATTATGAGTTGGGTTACCGTAATTTCTGAACTAAGCTCATCGATTATCCTATACACTTCAAAAACCCAAACCCTAACAGTTTCTATTTATACAGAAGTAATAAGAGGGAACTATGGAAATGCGGCGGCATATTCAACCGTCCTTACACTTACATCAATCATATCTTTGCTGGTATTTTTCAAACTCACTGGCAAAAAAGAAATATCAGTTTAAGGTAAAGTTAAGAGCAAGTTTTCTTGCTCTTTTTGCCGTTTTAACCTTATAATATTGTTTAAGAGGTAATAATGAAAGAATATAGGCAAAAGCTCAAAAAAAGAGCCAAAAAGACATTTAAAAATTACATACAAAATACCTTTATTAAAAATATGCTTGTCATAACATCCATAATCATCTTTGTGACCTTTGCAGTCTTATTTGTAGACTTCAGGATAAACCTAATTGAAAAAAATAAGGCGAAAAATAAGGAACTATCAGATAAATTAGCGGATGAATATAGCTTTTTAATAAAGGACCTAGATAACATATCAACAAATGATAATTTCAAGTCTGCCCTTATAAATAAGGACTCATATACGCTAAATAAATTTCTATATCCATTCTCAAATGGTAAAAACAAGCTATTTTCCTATAGGTTTATAGCCTTTAATGACGATGGTAAAATCCTTGCTGAAAATAATAGGGCAAGCGGGCAAATAGTTGATGAGGAAAAATTATTCAAAGAGCTGCAAAGCCCAAGCAAGGCTTCTAATTTAGATAAAGAAAATACTTTGTTAAATAAGGCAAGTATTTCACATGGTCTAAATAAAAAAGATTTTAAATTAGTTGAGAACTACCCATATTACATAGCAAAAGAAGTGGCGATAAAAGACAAGTCCAAGGCCTATATAGCATTAATCCTGGACTTGAGTGAAAATGGACCTAGATTTCAAGGCTCAGAATCTGACATTCTTCTTGTAACAGATAGCTTTGATAATATTATTTATTCTAGTAAATCGGATATGAAAGATACTATCGGAAAGGTAAAATATAGTATAAGTGAGGGGGAAGTTAACCTAGATGGTTTGCCATATTACGCCAGCCTCTCATCGATAATAGACGAAAATTTTCAGGTAATTAGTCTTAAAAATATATCGGGCTTTTACTCTAGCTTAAAAATAGCTATTTTTTCTTCACTTTTATCCCTTCTAGTAGTCTTGATAGTAGCTTCTAATTCATCTAGAAAAGTAGCCAACAAAAGTGTAAAGGTCATAAATTCATTAAGTGATGGTCTCAATCAACTAAAAGTTGGCAACTTAGACTATACAATAGATGAGAAGACATTTGATGAATTTCAAGAGGCCTACGATGAATTCAATACCATGACTAGGAAGATAAAGGCCTTGATGAAAAAGAATGAGGAAATTTCAGAACTTAAAAGACTAACCGAATTAAAACAACTAGAAAGTCAGTTCAACCCTCATTTCGTATACAATGTTATGGAAATGATAAGATATGAAATAATTTTTGAGCCAGAAATAGCATCGAAACTTTTAGTTAAATTCGCCAATTTGATGAAGTATAATACTAATTATGGAAACGTTGAAGTGAAATTAGAAACGGATTTGACCTATATTTCGGACTATTTAGCCATTCAAAAAATGAGATTTAAAGACAGGCTAAACTATGAAATAAGAGTAGACCAAGACCTATTAAACATTAGTATTCCTAAGTTAATTATCCAACCCATAGTTGAAAACTCTATCAAGTATGGTATGGAAAGCACCAAAAACTTAAATATAGAAATAAGGGGCATAAAAAAAGACCAAACTTGTGAGATAATTATAAAGGACAATGGACCGGGTATGGATGAAGCTACCCTAAACGAGATAAATACTCTACTTGAAAAAGAAAATTTAAATACTGCCCACATAGGTCTTTATAATACAAATAGGATACTTAAGCTTAATTATGGACCAGCTTTTGGCTTAAAAATAAATAGTGAACTAGGAAAGGGAACCAAGGTAAGAATAAATTTGCCCTTAAATGGTAAGAAAGATGTATAAAGTTTTAGTAGTTGAAGATGAGGATATAATTAGAAAGGGCCTAGTCTTTATGATGGACTGGACCTCTGTAGACTGCCTTGTTGTAGGAGAGGCTGCAGATGGAGAAGAAGGCTTGAAAAAAATCGAAGAAGTCAAGCCGGATATAGTGATTACGGATGTTAAAATGCCTTTTAAAGACGGCCTTGAAATGCTTGAAGAATCGATTAGAAAATACAAGTATGAGGCCATAATAATCACTGGGTTTAGTGAGTTTGAATACGCCAAAAAGGCCATATCTCTAGGAGTAAATGAGTATGTACTAAAGCCGGTAGATTTTGATGAATTAAAAAGAATTCTCTTAAACCTTAGCAAAAAGCTAAAATCAAAAAAAGATATCAACAATCTAGAAGATGCAATTAAAGATATCGGTCTTTACAAGGAAATATTAAATATTGAGCACCTATCTTTGATAGAAAGCGCAGATGATTTAACCCAAAAGGTTATGAGCTACATAACAAAGCATTATCCAGAAAAAATAACCTTAGATGACTTAGCAGACCTATTTGAAACGTCAAAAGTAACCCTTAATAATAAGTTTAAGGAAGACACCACCTACACCATCAACGACTTTATAAATAGGTATAGGATTTTAAAATCCCTGGAACTCTTAAAGAAAAAAGACCTTATGATTTATCAAGCAGCTACAGAATCAGGCTTTCAAGACTATAAGTACTATAGCCAAGTATTTAAAAAATATACAGGTTATAGTCCATCTGAATTTATTGACTAGCCTATAAAAGGAGAACTAATAACAAAATAAAAAGGAAACCAAAATAATATTAATAGCCGGGGTAATCTTAGGAATGCTACTTGAATTTATGAAAAAAGAAAGGCGGAAAGTGAATGATTAAAAAATATGCTTTAGAAAACCCGTTTATGAGAGTAGAGGTCTCAAATTTTGGGGCAAGACTAG
>CAYFNZ010000037.1:0-10247 GCA_964344625.1 uncultured Peptoniphilaceae bacterium
AGATACCTAATACATCATATATTTCTTTTGCAAAGGCATTTAATACCATTTCTACGATTGTTACGAAAGCTGCAATTACAACTATAAAAGCTGGAATTCTTACTTCGTCTGGAATGAAGTTTCTTAGTAAGGAAATTACTAGGTTTGACATTACCAATACAAAGATTACTGCAGCTGACATACCTACAGCACCTGTTACACTACCTGATACGGCAAGAACAGAACATAGCCCTACTGTTTGAACAAGTACAGGGTTGTCAGTAAAAATACCTTTCTTAAACATGTTTTTTATCATTTTAAGCCCCCTTATTTCAAACCTTTAAATGCTTCAGCAGCTTTTGTCATGATTTCTACCATGGCATCAGTAGTATAGGTAGCACCAGAAATAGCTTCTACTTCTCCGCTTCCTTCACCCTTAGCTGTGGCCTTAAATTCAGCAACATCTTTTAGATTTTGTTTTAGAAGTTTTTCTACATAAGATTTTTCTCCTGCAGCTGCACCGAAATATTCAGTTTCGTTCATTTCATAGTAAACGACTTGCTTGATAGCTCCGTCCTTTGAAACTAGGATACCTGCTGATATCTTTCCTGCAAATGCCTTCTTAGATGTCACGTCAATTATATAATCGCCAGCATCTGTCTTATTGATTGCTGTAACATTGTCATTTAATAGGTCTTCGCCAACTGGTTCAACAGAAGTTACACCTTCAAATTTTTCAGCATAGTTAATTGCTGGTGCATTTGATTTTTCTTCTTCTGCTACTAGGGCATCAATGTTTAGATCTTCATATTCAAGTTTAGCTTTATCATAAGCTTTTAAGCCTTCTACAGCTGAGTTCATGGCATTTTGCATACCCATTGAAGTTACTGTAGCCCCTGAGATTAATAGGATGTCCTTATCTCTCTTTGCTTCTTTTTTAAGCTTAATCTTGCTAGCTAAAGACTTGCCTTCAATATTCTTTGTGTAAAGTTCAGTTTCGATAGCATCTCCAAGTTCTGGAGTTTCGTTGTGGTTGATGATATAGAATTTTTCTATCTTCTTGTCCTTATCTACTCCTAGGAAGAAGTCTATATCTCCACCAAATCCTGTAGTACGTAATTGAACGATGTGGCCAAGAAGGTCTTCGCCCTTAAATGCGTCAACTATTCTTACTAGTTTATCAGCCTTGATTTCATTTTTTACTTCTTTGAAGCTTGTAGCATCGCTATAAACTTCAGTGTATTTTGAAGCAAAGTGAGGTATTACAACTTCTCCAAGTGGTTGAATCTTATCTGATAATTCTCCCATCTTTTTTGCAACTTCATAGAAAGAACCTGTTAAAGCCTTTGTAGTTCTAGTTGCTCCGGATATTTGTTGGATTTCACCAGTGTCCTTGTTACCAGGACCGTATGTAACACCACTAGAAATGTTAACGTCTTTTACGCCGTTTACAAATTCTTCGCTTTCCATTATAGAACCATATCCTTGGGTTTCTGAATGCTTTAAAGCTTTGAATCCTTGAACTACTCCATCATTGCTTACGCCGATGATATAGCTGATGTCTCCACCATAACCACCCTTGCCTATACCTTTGAATACATAGCCAACTTGTCCTGATCCATCTGATACTTCGATTACTTCTTCGATAAATTCGTTTACATTTGTTTCTATGCTCTTGAAGTCTTTACCATCAGGATATACCTGAGTGAAAGATTCCTTAAATTCTTTTTCTTGTCTTTCAGATATGATAGGAGCGGTCATCTTGTTTGTTGCAGCTAATACTAAAGCGGCAACAGCAGAAATAATAAATAATTTTACAATTAATGAACTTGTCTTATTCATTTTTAGCCACTTCCCTTCCGAATGTCTTTTGTTTTAATAGCTTATCAAATAATGGTGCGGCTGCGTTCATCAACAAGATAGCATAACTTACACCTTCTGGGTATCCGCCATACTTTCTAATTACAACTGTAAGAAGGCCGGCACCAAAAGCATAAACTATTTGAGCCTTGTCTGTAGTTGGTGAAGATGAGTAGTCTGTCAACATGAAGAATGCTCCTAGTAATAGACCACCTGATAGGATTTGCATAAGCATATCTTCTAAATCATAACCAACTAATAAGAATAAAACTGCACAAGTTCCAATGTAGATTGCTGGCATCTTAATCTTAATAACGCCCTTGAATAGCAAGTAGCAAGCACCGATTAAGATTGCAATTTTTGAAACTTCACCCATTACTCCTGGGATATTTCCTAAGAATAAATCCATCATTTCAAATGGCTTTCCAGAAAGTGGAGTCGCTACAGATACAGCATCCATAGAGAATTTACCCATAGCTTCAGGCCAAGATGCTAGTAAAACAGCTCTTGCTGCTAGGGCTGGGTTCATAAAGTTATTACCTATTCCACCGAATAATTCCTTTACTACTACAATTGCGAAGATTCCGCCAAATGCAGCCATCCAGTATGGGAATGTAAATGGTAGGTTAAATGCTAACAACATACCTGTAACTACCGCTGATAAGTCAGATATTCTTACAGGTCTTTTCATCAATTTTTGTACTACATATTCTGCAAGCACACATGATACAACAGTCACTAATGTTAGGATTAGTGCCCTTGTTCCAAATAAGTACACAGATGCTATCAACATTGGAATCATAGCGATAATCACATCAAGCATGATAGACTGTGTAGTATTACTTGTTCTAATATGAGGTGATGCAGAAACTACTAGAGTTTTTTTATTATCTTCCATATCTCCTCCTATTTTTGGTTCATTCTCAAATGATTTTTACCAATCTTGATAGTTTCAACCAATGGTCTTCTTGCTGGACAAATATATGAGCAAGAACCACATTCGATACAGTCCATCAAGTTGTATTCAATCATCATTTCAGTTTTTTCAAAGTCAACTGCCTTTGCTAGTTGTAAAGGAAGTAACCTAACTGGACATACATCCACACACTTGCCACACTTGATACATGGTGTAGTTTCAAGCTTCTTAGATTCGTTCTCAGTCATAACTAGGCAGCCATTATTAGCCTTTTCAAAAGGTACTTCTAAAGTATAAAGAGAATTACCCATCATAGGACCACCAACAATAACCTTAGCAGCATCGTCAGTCATTCCACCAACATATTCGATTCCTTGTTCATAAGTAGTACCAAATCTTAGTCTTACGTTGCAAGGATTTTTTAAACCATGACCAGTAAAGGTCACTATTCTTTCATAAAGTGGCTTTCCATATCTAACAGCTTCATATATGGCAAATGCTGTAGATGCGTTATTCACTACAACTCCTACATCTGCTGGAAGCTTACCAGATGGTACCCTTCTTCTTAATGTAGTATCAATAATTCTTTTTTCATCCCCTTGAGGATACTTTGTCTTGGCCACTACCAAATTAATATTTTTAGCTTGGCAAACTGGTCTTAAGGCTTCTATAGCTTCAGGTTTGTTATCTTCTATTGTGATATAACCGTCTTTAGCATCAACAGCCTTCATGATTATTAATAAGCCTTCGGCTACTTCTTCAGCCTTTGCTCTTAATAAGGTATCATCCGCTGTAAGATAAGGTTCACATTCAGCGGCATTAATAATAACAGAATCAATTTTTTTATCTTTTGGTGGGTTGATCTTTACATGAGTTGGGAAACTCGCCCCACCTAATCCGGTTATTCCAGATTCTTTAACAATATGTACGATTTCTTCTTTTGTAAGAGTCTTCCAGTCCCTATCTAATACTTCATAGCCCAGAGTGTCACTTCCATCATTTTCGATGAAAACAGTCATGACATCACGACCTCTTTGAGTAATAGTTTTTTCGACTTTTTGCACTACGCCGGAGACACTTGAATGAACATTGGCTGAAATAAATCCGTCAGCTTCCCCAATCAATTGACCAACTTTCACTTCATCTCCCTTTTTAACCAAGGCCTTAGCAGGCGCACCGATGTGTTGAGATAAAGGGATCTTTACAATAGCTGGGGCTGGCATAACTTTAAGTTCACCAGTGTTAGAAAGCTCCTTGTAAGCATGTACATGAAAACCACCTTTAAAGGTTTGTCCAAGTACCAATAAAATCACCTCTTCCTTTAATATTAAATTTGTGAATTAAATAATCCTATATCATTATATCATAAACATCATTTTTGATTATAAAATATTCTTAAATACCCTATTAATTATTCAAAACAACAAAAAGTTTAACTTTTTTTAATATTATTAAACAAATTTTAATAAATGTCCTTTTAAAATCCTAATATAAAAACATTAAAAATGAAAAAAGCCCCGATGAAAATAGTCTTTTTCTATCTCATCAGGGTTAAATTTCTAAATGTAGTTTCCTATAAGAATTTTTATAAATTTAAAGGTTCTTACAAATTGTGAGTCATCTTTTTTCTTAAGGACATCCTTCCAGACCAACTTATAAAGGTCCCTATTGTCCTTGATTCTGGTCAGGTAGGTCCTGGTCTCATAAATTGGTACATCCTTGTAGGAAGCTTGATTGTTTGTAATAATACCATTTTCAAGCCACTGGTCTACATTTCCAGGGCCGCCATTGTAGGCTAAAATAGCCAAGTCTTCAGACTTATATTTGTTAAATAGGTACTTGTAGTAATTTGTACCAAGTCTGATGTTTGCTTCTGGGTCCAACAAGTCCTCTTCCTTATAGTCAATATCAAGTTTTCCTGCCATCCACTCAGCAGTTTCAGGTAGTAATTGCATAAGGCCAATCGCTCCTGCGTGAGACTTTGCCTCCGGTTCAAATCTACTTTCCACCTTGATAAAGGCTGCAAGTAGTTCTTCGTCTATATCAAGTTCTTGAGAATACTTTTCTATCAAGTCGATATAGGGTTCATGCTCCCTACCCAGGGTATAATAGACACTGGCAAAAATTATGCCTGTAGCTATCAAAATAACTATTAGCAAAAATATTATTATCTTAGTTACTATCTTCATCTATTAGTTCCAACCTTTTTAAAATTTGAGTCTTAAGAAAATCTAAGTCTTTGTCGTTATAGAGTAAAAAATCGGCATATTTTTTCTTTTCATCTACATATAATTGAGATTTAATCCTAAGTCTAGCCTCTTCATCTGTGTATCCATTTCTCTTAATTAATCTTTCTAGCTGCGTTTTTTTGTCTACATAAACCAGCCAGATTTCATCAAGCTCAAGTGGAAGCTTGTCTTGAATCTTCAGCTCAATCAAAAGCGGAATTTCTACAAAAACTATCTTTTCTTGACTTTTTTCAATTATATCACTTATTTTATGGAAAATGTTCTTGTGGGTCAATTTGTTTAATATTTCAAGGTCTTTCTTAGATGAAAACACTATTTGTCCCAATTTATTTCTATCGATTTCTCCATCTTCAGACAGGATACCTCTACCAAAATGTCCAACTATTTCTTGGTAGTTAACATTTCCCTTGGCCATTAATTCGTGGCCTAGTTTATCAGCGTCTAGGACGAAGTATCCCATATCAGAAAGGAGTTTTGCAACTGTAGATTTTCCTGTCGCAATAGAACCAGTAAGCCCAATTACCCTCTTAGACTTCATACCAACTATCCCCACTTTCAACTTCTGCAATCAAGTCAACATCAAGCTTAACGGCATTTTCCATTTCTTCCTTAAGGATTTTCTTAACCTGGTCTAACTCATCTTCAAAAGTCTCTATAATCAATTCGTCATGGATTTGAAGGATGATTTGAGATTTTAATTTTTCCTTCTTAAGCCTGTTATAGACCTTGACCATGGCAACCTTTATAATATCTGCTGCAGACCCCTGAATAGGTGTATTTAAGGTTATTCTTTCCGCTTGGCTCCTAATAGTGAAGTTCTTGCTATTAATTTCTGGAACGTACCTTCTCCTATGGAAAATTGTCTCAACATAGCCTAACTTCTTAGTTTCCTTGACTATAGTATCCATGTATTCACTTATCTTTGGATAGGATTCCAGATACTTGTCAATATAAGATTTAGCAGTCTTTCTCGGTATATTTAAATTCCTTGATAGGCCATAATCACTAATCCCATAAACTATTCCAAAGTTTACAGCCTTGGCTTCAGACCTTTGGAGTTTTGTTACCTCATCAAGGCTCACGTGAAATACTTCTGATGCTGTCTTTCTGTGGATATCTACTCCATGTTTGAAAGCATCTAGCATATTATCATCCTTTGAAAGGGCAGCAAGAACCCTTAACTCTATTTGTGAGTAGTCGGCTGAAAGCAACTTTTTATCCTGGTCACAGATGAAGGCCTTTCTTATTAACCTTCCCTCTTCAGTTTTAATAGGAATATTTTGAAGGTTGGGCTCTGTGGAACTTAGTCTTCCAGTAGCTGCTATAGTCTGTCTAAAAATAGACCTAATCCTTCCATCTTCATTAATATATGGATACATGCCTTCAATATAGGTTGATTGAAGCTTCTTAAGCTCCCTATACCTTAAAATGTATTCGACAATTTCATGAGAAGACCTAAGCTTGTCTAAAACTTCCGCATCTGTTGAATAACCTGTCTTGGTCTTTTTTATAACCGGAAGGCCCAATTTATCAAATAGGACTTCCCCAAGTTGCTTAGGAGAATTTATGTTAAATTCCATTTCTGCAAGCTCATAGATTGTTTTTTCAAGCTGATCTATTTCTTTAGAAATATCCTCATTTATCTCTTCTAAAACCTTCCTGTCAACCTTAACTCCCCTTATCTCCATCCTAGCTAGGACGTTGATTAATGGAAGCTCGATTGTAAAGTACAAATCATGCATTTCAAGGCTTTCAATTTCTTCTAAAAGCTTGGGAGCAGCCCTTCTTAAGCTATCAAGATAATTTGAAATATAGTCTTCAAGGTCTCTTCCATCTATTTCCTTATATTTTTTCTTGCTCTTTCCCTTGCCTAAAAGGCCTTCTTCTGACAAGATAGTTTTTTCCAAATACTGGTCTGAAATATCTGAAACTTGGTATTTTGTCCTTGATGGGTCTATAAGGTAGGACAATACCAAAAGGTCAATATAATTTTTCTCCAGATTAATGCCAATCTTATCTAACAAATAAATTGCTTTTTTCACATCAAATGAATATTTCCTAATATTTTCATCTTGGAAAATGCCCTTTAATTTTTCAACAAATAAATCCCTATCATCTTTGAAGTCAAAGACCATGACCCCACTATTCTTGCTTGCAAGTCCAATGAATTGGATGTCTTCATTGATATAATTCTCATCATTTGTGAAAATCTCAAAGAAAACTTCTTTTTCTTTTTCTATTTCTTCAACCAAGTCGTCTAACTTATCAAGCCCCCAGGCCTCAACATTAGACTTGATTTCAAGGTCTTCTTCATTTTTTACCATGTTCATAAAGCTATTAAATTCAAGCTTCTTAAATTTTTCATAAAGAGTTTTTTTATCTGGGTCTTTCTTGGAAAAACGTTCCAAGTTTCCATCAATAGGCACTTCTGTAAAAATCTTTCCTAATTTTCTACTCAAAAATGCAAGGTCTTCGTTATTGACCAAGTTTTCCTTAAGCTTCTTACCTGAGATAGAATCAATATTTTCATAAATTCCTTCAATATTGCCATATTCCTTAACAAGCTTTATAGCGGTCTTTTCACCAACTCCTGGAACCCCAGGTATATTATCTGATGTATCTCCCATAAGGCCCTTAACCTCAATTAAGTCCTTAGGTTCCAAGTCATATCTTTCTCTTATTTTATCCTTATCATAAATCTCTAACTCGGTAATACCTTTTTTAGTATAAAGTACCTTGGCATGGTCATCTACCAACTGAAAATAGTCCCTATCTCCTGTCAATAAGTATGTTTCTATGCCTTCCTCTCCTGCCATCTTGGACAAGGTTCCTAAGATGTCATCTGCTTCAAAGTCATGGCTATCCAAGTGAACTACATTCAAAGAATCCAAGATATCCTTTAGCATTCCAAATTGAGTTGACAGTTCTGGTGGCGTCTTATCCCTTGTTCCCTTGTAGGCTTCATAATCCTTGTTTCTAAAAGTAGGACCTGACTTATCAAAAGCCACTGCTATGAAGTCAGGGTCAACAAGCTCCAAGGCCCTCCTATACATATTCAAAAATCCATAAACCCCATTGGTGTGGATTCCATCCTTGGTAGTCAGATGTCTAATCGCGAAAAATGCTCTAAAAATCAAGCTTGAGCCATCTATAAGTAACATTTTTTTATTCATAATATCAACCTTTCTTTTAAAGAATCATAAGTATAAGTATCATTATATCATATAGACACTTGAAGATTTTTATTAATTCACTTGAAAAGTTACCCTTACTATGCTATTATTTAATAGTTATAAAAAGCGCCGGCGTGTCGGAACTGGCAGACGAGACAGACTCAAAATCTGTTATCCGCAAGGGTGTGTGGGTTCGAGTCCCACCGCCGGCACCATATAATTTTGAAATGGCTTGTAATCATTGATTACAAGCTTTTTTTGTGGGTTTACCACAATCGAATAGGGGCTAAAAGCTAGCCCCTTTCACACCACCGCACGTGCCGTTCGGCATACGGCGGTTCAATTTAAATTTACACATGACCTGCTTGTGTAGTAATCGTATGAGTCAACTAAACCTGTTTTGGTTAGTCTATCCTTTGTAATTGCTCTTACTAGGCAGGTTTTTGTTATTGCCATTTGACAGTTTCTCCCTGGTCTGAAGCCATAGCTTGTTTCAGAAAACCTTTTGCAATCCTTCTATCTTAATCATTTACTACTCCTATTAGCATATTCTGTCCAATCAATTCTTCTAGCTTGTGCCCATTGTTTAACATCATTTTGTAAGATAATATCTGTTTTTTTAAGGTCTTCAAGGCTTCTTGCACCTAGGAGGCACATGATAGACTTAATGTGATATTTCCAATTATTAACCTCTTCAATAGCCTTATCTAAAGACTTATTCTCAACCAAGTTCAAAAATCTTGCAGCCATACCAACTGACCTTGCCCCAAGAGCTAAGGCCTTAACAATATCTAGAGAATTTCTAACCCCACCTGAAGCTAAAATTTCATGCTTATCTACAAAGTCTCTTGCCTCAAGCATGGAAACTATAGTTGAATTACCAAAGTTTTCTAAGAAATTATATTTATCATCTTCAATTCTTCTAAAGTTTTCTATTCTGGCAAAGTTTGTACCACCCTTGCCCCCTACGTCAACAGTCTTTACGCCTACATCTAAGAGGGACTTGATAGCTGACCTACTCATACCAAAGCCAACTTCTTTCACAACTACTGGAAGTCCCAAATTTTGAACTATATCTTCTATATTGGTCAACCACTTGTGAAAATCCCTATCTCCCTCAGGCATGACAAGCTCTTGACACAAGTTAACATGGATTTGAAGGCCATCAGCTTCCAGGATGTCGACCGCCCTTTTGGCATCTTCCAGGGTTTTTTCTGCCCCTAGGTTGGCAAAAACTATACCTTGGGGGTTTAACTTTCTAACTACCTTAAAACTGTCTAGTACTGAAGAATCTTTAAGACCTACGCTCAAAGAACCAGCTGCGATGAAAATGCCTGTTTCCCTAGCTAATATAGAAAGCTTCTCATTGTATTCCTTGGTCCTACCTGTTCCACCTGTCATACCGTTGATATAAAAAGGCTGATCGAATTTGTATCCAGCAAAAGTAGAACTAATATCTACATCATCTACGGATACATCAGAAAAAACTTGGTGGACAAATTGAACATTGTCGAAATCAGATTTTTTTTCTGTTCCATAAAATTTTAATGCAAGATTTAGATGGTCATCTTTTTTGTTAAACATTATTTTCTCCCTTGTATAATTTTATGTCTAAATATTTTATATTATTTTTTTGCCAGCTATCTATTAAAGCCTGGTCTTTTTGATTGCTAGGTCCTATGGCTATGCCACAGTCTCCTCCGCCTGCCCCCGAAAACTTACTAGCATAACCTAAGCCTTTAGCCAGGTCACTTAGGTTCCTAAGTTCACTAGTTTCTATGCCACTTATAAATATTTTAGAAAAAGCTATTAGATTTTTTCTCGCTTCTTCCATATAAGTCTTAAAGTCTTCAAAGTTTTCTTCTTCTATGGCACAGCTTAAGTTTCCTACTATTTGGTCACTTAAGTCTTGAAAATCTTGATATAAGAATTCATTTTCTGAGCTTATCTTAACCTTTTTTACTAAATCAAAAGAAGAAGCTGGTTTTTGAGTCCAGCCTACTAGAAAACTCCACTTTCCTGGAAATTCAAGTCGACTAATTTTAAGACGAGGCCACTTTTCATTGACTA
>CAYFNZ010000038.1:0-9693 GCA_964344625.1 uncultured Peptoniphilaceae bacterium
TATTACCCAAGTAGGCTCAGATATTCAAATTAAAAAGGGGCTGTTGCAAAATATCAAAAAAAAAGTAGTATTACAGAATGATTTTTAGTCATTCTGCAACACTACCCTTTATCTTAAAAATTATACCTCGCAAGTTGCTTGCTTTATTTCCCAGTAGATTATAAAGGTGATAATACCTCTTAAAACTACTATTGAGCCAACTATTATTAATTCACTGGTATCCCTTATAAGCACTGTTTTTATTATTTCGGCACCAAGCTTAAATTGTAGGGCTGTTGCCAAGGATTCACCTAAAAGGATTTTGAAATTAACGTCCCTAAAGTCCATCTTTACGTGGATTAATTGAATCAAGGCCTTAATACTACCATAAATTATAAAGATTATCCCAATAATCTCTAGACAAACTATGGAGAAATTTGCAACTGCTTCCAAATAAAACTCCAAAGTATGCGTTATATTACCCACTATCCATCCCCCCGTTATAAAAATATTTTATTCGTTTGAATAATTGTCAAAATATCCTTTGATATAAACTACAGGTGTTCCCTTGTCTCCAGAACCACTTACCAAGTCGCATAATGATCCGATAAGGTCGGTAATCTTTCTAGGAGTAGTTCCAAGTCTTTCAGCTGTATCAAGCTCTTGATTCTTTGATACAATCTTTGATTTCATAGCTTGAATAGCTTCTTCACCTGACAAGTGCTTTAAGTCGTTGTCAGCTAGGTACTTTAATTTTACTTCGTTAGGCACGCCTTCAAGTCCATCTGTATAGCCAGGTGAAACTACAGGGTCTGCCAATTCCCAAATTCTTCCGATTGGGTCTTTAAATGCCCCGTCCCCATAAACTAGGGTTTCAATCCTAACACCAGTCCTCTTTGCAATTGCATCTTGAAGATTGTCTACAAAGTCCTTGGCATCCCTAGGGAAAAGCTTTAGGCTTTCACCTGAAGAAAGGTTGGAACCATATAGGCCGTAATCAGGGTTAAAGCCGCTTCCATTTATTGGTTCAGACATGATATCTCTTAGAGATAGAACTTTTTCAATGCCCTTTTTAGTAAAGAATTCCTTAAGGTATTCTTCATCGTGGATATTTGCTATAAGTATGGCCTTTGATCTTTCTGCTATGTCGTCAAGGTTGTTACTAAATAGGATTTCTATATTGTCATTAATAGCCATAGACTTATATAATTCAACATAGTTTACGCCTGTAAATGGGTGTAGGTACATGTCTCCTAATAGGTCCATATAGTCTTTTTCTGTCAAGGTATCCTTGTAGATATTAATATTTTTCCTCATGATTTCATACCTGTCCATGATGGAGTTTCCTACTTCATCGGAAGGATATGATAAAAATATCTTAATCTTCTTACCAGAAAGGGCAATTGCCTTTAGGATATTTGAAAATCTATTTCTTGAAAGAATTGGAGCAACTATACTTATTTCATCATCGAATTTCTTATTTATATCTTCTTTGATGTCATCCAAGCTGACATAGTTTCCTTGAGCCCTTGCTAGAAGGGATTCTGTAACACCCAAAACGTCTTTTTCATCTAACTTGATGTCGTATTGGTCTACGAATTTTTCAAAAACTTCAGCTATGGTTTCTACCAAGTCATCCCCTTTTTTAATTATTGGAAGTCTAACCCCCATTGCATTAGTACCTATTAATCTATCCATACTTCCTCCTAAATTACCTTAGCAGCTCCATCATAGACAATTCCAGATATAGCATCTAAGGTTATGATTTGACCATCTTCTACTTCGCCCATTAGGTAGTTAATTCCTATTATGGCAGGTTTTTTGTAATGTATTGCAGCAATAGCGCCATGGGATGTTAGACCACCCTCTTCAACTATGATTCCTGAAGCCCTTTCTATATATGGAGAAAGGTCAGCATCAGAATACTTAGCCACAATAATATCACCATCTATAAACTTATCTTTTATTTCTTCTGCACTTGAACCCTTGCAGACCCTACCTACTACTGACCCCTTGCCTATAGCTGTACCTTGCAAGATTACCTTGCCCACCGTATGTACCTTTATAAGGTTGGTTGATCCACCAACTCCAGCAGGTATACCAGCTGTCAAGACAATTAATTCGCCTTCAAATATCAAGCCAGCTCTTAGAGAAGAATAAATTGAAGAATCTATCAATTCATCTGTATGTTCAACCGCCTTAGTAATTACAGGGTAAGCTCCCCATACCAAGGAAAGTTCTCTTGCAACCCTTTCATTTGGGGTTGCTGCTGCGATAGTCATAATAGGTCTAAATTTAGAAATAGCCCTAGCTGTAGCCCCAGATGAGGTTGCCGCAACAATACCATTGGCCTTTAATTTTTCTGAAATTTGCTTTACAGACATAGCTATTACGTTGGTAGTATCTTCTTCTACCCAGTCTTTTCTTTGGTCCATTGAAAGCTTGAAATCTTCAGAAGCTTCGATATTTTCAGCAATTTTCACCATTTGCATTACAGATTCTAAAGGATATTTACCAGCTGCAGTTTCACCTGAAAGCATGATAGCATCGGATCCGTCAAGGATAGCATTGGCCACGTCACTTACTTCAGCCCTTGTTGGTCTTGGGTTTCTAATCATAGAATCAAGCATTTGGGTAGCAGTAATTACAGGCTTACCAACTAAGTTTGTCTTTCTAATTATTTCTTTTTGTACAAGAGGTATTTGTTCGTTGGAAACTTCAACTCCCAAGTCCCCCCTAGCAACCATGATTCCGTCTGAAACTTCAAGGATTTCATCAAGGTTTTCAACCCCTTGTTGGTTTTCAATCTTGGAAATTACCTTTATATCTTGGCCGCCATTTTCTTCCAAGACCTTCTTAACATTTAAGACGTCTTGGGCAGATCTTACAAATGATGCAGCGATAAAATCTACTTCATTTTCTATACCGAATTTAATATCATCTATATCCTTTTGAACTAGGGAAGGAAGGTTAATCTTAACATTTGGGACATTTACGCCCTTTCTATCCTTAAGCTCCCCATAGTTTACAACCTTGGTAACTATATCCGTACCATCAACTATGTCTTCAACTATAAATTCAACAAGGCCGTCATCGATAAGGATTCTTGACCCAACTGTCACGTCATTTGGAAGGCCATCATAAGAGATTGAAACTATGGATTGGTCGCCAATTATATCTCTTGTAGTCAAGATGAACTTGTCACCAGGCTTAAGGTTAATTGGGTTTTCTTTAAACTTACCAATTCTGATTTCAGGTCCCTTCAAGTCGACCATGATACCGATGTGCTTATCTAGCTCTTTTCTAACTTTTTTAATAGTGCTTATCCTTTGAAAATGCTCCTCATGGTCACCGTGTGAAAAGTTCAAACGGCAGACATTCATGCCTGTTGCCATGAGCCTACGAAGCATGTCTTCTGACTCTGAAGAAGGACCAATCGTACAAACAATTTTTGTCTTTTTCATAGTATCTCCTTAGTTTTTAATTTGAAAGCATAGTAGCTATAGTGTAAAGCTCTCCATCAAAAATCTTTTTCATATTAACAGCTTCTGTGATTGGCATTTCAAATACGCTTCCATTTTTAATGCCCACTGCTAAAGAAGATTTTCCTTCGATTAATAATTCTACAGCCCTTGTTCCAAGTCTATTAGCTAGCAATACGTCTTGAGCTGATGGTGAACCACCCCTTTGAACGTGGCCTAAAACTGTAACCTTGGTATCAACACCAGTAGTTTCCTTAATTTCCTTAGCGATTTCATAGGAGTTTCCAACGCCTTCTGCAACCACGATTATGTGGTGAAGTTTGCCTCTTTTTCTTCCCCTTAAAACCTTGTTTGTTACCATCTTCATATCCAAGCTTATTTCTGGAACTAAAATACTTTCAGCACCCCCACATAAGCCTGCATATAGGGCTATATCTCCACAGTTTCTTCCCATTACTTCAACTACATTGCCCCTGCCGTGAGAACTTGATGTATCTCTAAGCTTGCCAATAGCGTCAATAACGGTTTCTACGGCTGTGTTAAAGCCGATTGTGTAGTCTGTAAAGCCCATGTCATTATCTATAGTACATGGAATCCCCATGGTCATGATGCCTAGGTTGTGAAGAGCATTGGCCCCCATAAATGAGCCATCTCCACCTAAAACAACTATCCCATCAATTCCATATTCTTTTATTACATCTCTTGCCTTTTTTTGTCCTTCAGGAGTTTTAAAATCCATTGACCTAGCTGAGCCTAAAATAGTACCGCCCTTGTGAATGATATCTGCTACAGAAGAAACATTCATCTCGTAAATATCACCCTTAATCAAGCCATCGTAGCCATTTCTGATTCCCTTAACTCTTAAGCCATTGGCAAATGCTGTACGAGCAACCGCCCTGATAGCAGCGTTCATGCCTGGCGCATCTCCTCCTGAAGTTAATATCCCAATAGTTTTCATAATTACCCCCTATAATTTTACCTTAACATTATCCTTACCTAAATATTCAAATAGGTCTTCAATCAGCTTGGAGTCCCTAAGACTTACAAACAAATCTTTCTTTAATGTCCTAGATATATTCAAGTCACTAAAGTAGACAACTACTTTAGCCTCACCAGGATATTTTATCAAAATTTCTCTTAATTTTGAATAGAAAGCTTGATTTTTCAACCTTAAATAGAGAATTTGCCCCTCCCTATCTATAAAATCCCTAGGTATATCCTCTTTTACAAGGTCATATTTTTTCGATGACTCTTTAATCCTATCAAGCCTATTAGGGTTCATATCAAAATTAGGTCCCAAGTGGTTATCTATAAGGTCCAGATTTTGAAGAATCATCTTGACATCTTCGACATCGGAAACCTGCAACTGCCCGTAAACATAGACAGGTTCATCCTCCTTGATTGCCCCCCTAAACTTTTTGTAAACATCCGGAAAGACTACAACTTCGAACTCTCCATACAAGTCTTCAACAGACATGAAATTCATAAGCTTGTTATTTTTTGTATAGTATTCCTTAGTCTTATTGATAATGCCTGCCATTACCACCCTCTTGCCGTCAAGCTTTTCAAGGTCATCACCCAAGCTGGCTAGGTCCAAGGTCGTATAGTCTATATGCCTTTCAGCAAGCTTGTAATATTCCTTAAACGGATGGTCAGTTATATAAATCCCCAAATATTCCTTTTCGTAATTAAGCAGGTCCTTTTTTGGAAATTCATCTATATTGGCCTTTTTCTCAATAATTTCTTCTGAAGACCCCACCATGCTAAACATATCAGTTTGGCCGGCAAGATTT
The DNA here is from genome assembly GCA_964344625.1 of uncultured Peptoniphilaceae bacterium. Taxonomy (GTDB): domain Bacteria; phylum Bacillota; class Clostridia; order Tissierellales; family Peptoniphilaceae; genus JAAYEL01. Next base: position 5,255 of record CAYFNZ010000038.1, read on the forward strand.
CTCCTGGCTGAAGAGTTTATAGAATCCAATAAGACCGAATACATATAAAACATCTGTGACCTAAATAGGCCCAAGTCGTCCATAGCTCCAGAAAGTATCAGGGCTTCAATAGACTTTTTATTTACCCCGTGGTTGTCATATTTTAACAGCCTTTCAAACATTTCTTTCATGCCCTTATATGGGCCATGGGCCCTTTCCTTGACTATGGTATCAATTATCTGGTAGCCTACGTTTTTTATAGCTGAAAGCCCCATCCTAATGGACTTTCCCTCTACAGAGAACTTTTTATAGGACTTGTTGACACTTGGTCCCAAGACCTTAATTCCCAGCTTCTTGGCCTCTTTAATATAGAGTTGAACCTTTGCAGTATCCCCCATAACAGAACTTAAAAGGGCTGCAAAATATTCTGTAGGATAATAGGCCTTTAGCCAGGCTGTCTGCATGGCTACATAGGAATAAGCAGCCGAGTGCGACTTGTTAAATGCATACTTGGCAAAGTCTATCATCAAGTCATAAATCTTGTTGGCAGTCTTTTCATCAACCCCATTTCTTATACAGCCTGGAACCAGGATTTTTCCGCCCTCGTCCAGCTTTCCATAGACGAAGTACTTCCTATTTTCCTCCATGACGGCCATATTCTTTTTCCCCATGGCACGCCTTAGATTATCGGCTTCCCCCAGACTAAAGCCAGCAAGTTTTTGCACGATTTGCATTACCTGCTCTTGAAAAACTATGACCCCATAGGTTACATCCAAGATATCTGAAAGCTTCTCATGGACATAGGTCACCTGGTCTGGATTGTGCCTGTATTTTATATAATTAGGAATCTCATTCATTGGGCCCGGCCTAAAAAGAGAATTGGCGGCTATCAAGTCGTCAAACCTCGAAGGCTTTAGCTCCTTCAAAAAGGCCCTCATGCCCTCTGATTCAAATTGGAAAATCCCTATGGTCTCAGCATCATGAAAGAGCTTCATGGCCTTGGGGTCATTTTCATCGATTGAATTTATATCTACCTTTATCCCGTGAATCTTTTCTATAAAGTCTATGGCATCCTTGATTACAGTAAGATTTCTAAGGCCCAAAAAGTCCATTTTTAATAGACCCAGCTCCTCAAGTTCAATCATGTTGTATTGGGTTGTAATCTGGTCTCCATTTCTAGACAAGGGAACAAATTCATCTACAGCCTTGCTGGCAATTACCACCCCCGCAGCATGGGTTGAGGTATGCCTTGGCATGCCTTCTACAGCCATGGCTGTATCTATTAAGGTCTTATTTACCTCATCTTTTTGGTATGAGTCCTTAAAGTCTGGTGATACTTCCAAAGCCTTGGCCAGGGTCATCCCAATGGCTTGAGGGACTTGCTTGGCAATCTTATCCACCCTAGAATAGTCTATTTCCAAGGCCCTGCCCACATCCCTTATGGCATTTCTCGCTGCCATGGTACCAAAGGTCACTATCTGAGCAACCTTCTCATCTCCGTACTTCCTGTGGACATAGTCGATGACCTCATCCCTTCTCTCATAGCCAAAATCTATATCAATATCGGGCATGGACACCCTCTCCGGATTTAAGAATCTTTCGAAGAAGAGGTCATATTTTAAAGGATCTATGCCGGTTATGTCAAGGGCATAACTTACGATAGAACCTGCGGCAGACCCCCTGCCTGGCCCTACTGGAATACCTTCTTGCTTGGCATACCTAATAAAGTCCCAAACGATTAAGAAGTAGTCTATAAAGCCCATGGACTCAATGGTATTTAGTTCAAATTCAGCTCTCGCCTCAATCTCCTTACTTACTTGGCCATATTTTTTTTCAAGGCCAGCAAAAACCAGCTCCCTTAAATACCTCGAATTCGTGTAGCCTTCAGGCAGGTCAAAATGAGGCAGCTTTAAGTTGTGAAATTCAAAATCGACATTGCAATTGTCCTTGATGTATTGGGTATTTTCAATGGCATTTTCATATTTAGAAAAAATCTCTTCCATCTCTTCAGGGCTTTTTAGATAGAATTGGTCATTGGGAAATCTCATCCTTTTTTCTTGATTAATGGTCGCCCCCGTTTGGATGCAAAGTAGGACATCGTGAATCTTATAGTCCTTTTTATTTGTAAAATGCACGTCATTTGTAGCTACCATTGGGATTCCCGTTTCCTTATGGATCCTTTCAAGCTCGATATTTACTCTTTTCTGCTCCATAAGGCCATGGTCTTGAAGCTCCAAAAAGAAATTGCCCTGGCCAAAAATATCTTGGTATTCCAAGCAAGCCTCCTTGGCCTGGTCATACTGGCCCTCCCTAAGCAGCCTAGGAATTTCCCCACCCAGACAGGCTGATAGGCAAAATATCCCAGAGCTGTACTTTCTTAAGACGGACTTGTCCACCCTAGGCTTGTAGTAAAAGCCATTTACATAGCCCTCGCTTACTATCTTTATTAAATTTTGATAACCCTCCTGGTCCTTTGCAAGCAAAATCAAATGGTGCCTAGTCTTATCATCCGGCCCCTTATCAAGGTAGGACCCCGGAGTCAAATAAACTTCACAGCCAATAATGGGCTTTATCCCCTTGGCCTTGGCCTTCTTGTAAAACTCAATCACCCCGAACATATTGCCATGGTCAGTTATAGCGACGCTATCCATGCCAAGCTCAAGGACCCTGTCAAGCATCTGGTCAATCTTTGCAAAACCATCTAAAAGACTGTATTGTGTATGTAAATGTAAATGTGTAAATCCAGCCATTATTCCACCACTCTTCTCTTATTCTTAAAAAACTCTTGTAAAATACTTAAGCATTGTCCAGACAAGACGTCAAATTCCACCTCTACCTTGTGGTATAAATTCGCATCATTTAATATGTCATATAAGGATCCGGCACACCCCATCTTAATGTCCCTGGCACCAACGACCAGCCTCTTTATCCTAGCTTTTGAAATAGCCCCCGCACACATGGCACAGGGCTCCTTGGTAACATACATGACGCAATCATCTAATCGCCAATCTCCAAGGGCTTCACTGGCAAGCCTGATAGCATTTATCTCGGCATGATTAATAGCAAGTTTGTCTTCTTCAACTGTATTATGGGCCCTGGCAAGAATCCGTCCCTCATAAACTATGACACAGCCTATTGGTACCTCATCCCTGTCAAATGCCTTTTTAGCCTCCTTCAAGGCCTCTTTCATATATTCTAAATCCTGCATGAATCCTTCCTTAAACATATATTCCTCCTTATTATATCAGATATCTTCCTCTTAAGAAAAAGGCTAGAAATATAACAAAGACTCTCTAATATTATGATATAATTTTTTTTGGAGGAACTTATGAAAATAATTTTATCACCAGCAAAGAACATGAACTTAAATACCCCTGTAGACCAGGACTGGACCCTAAATCTCAAGTCCCAGGCCCTAGTGGACCTACTTAAAGACATGACAGATGATGACTTAAAAAAGTCCCTAAAAATCAACGACTCAGTCCTAGGCCAAGTAAAAAGTTACCTAGAGGCATTTGACATGAAAAAAAGCTACCAGGCCCTAGACCTCTACGATGGCCTATCTTTCAGGTGGCTTAAAAAGGAAAACCTATCAGAAGAAGACCTCTCCTACCTAAATGACCACCTGGTAATCCTATCTGCCCTTTACGGTCCCATCAAGCCCGATACCCTGATAAAAGCCTACAGGCTAGACTTCAACTCCAGCCTAAAGATAGAAAACAAGTCCCTAAAAACCTTCTGGAAAAAAGATTATAACATTTTCTTTGAAGATGAAGACCTAATAATAAACCTTGCATCAGAGGAGTTTTCAAGCCTTCTAGACAGGAAAAAGCTCAAGCTTCTGGACTTTGAATTCTTTGAAGCAACCACAAAAGATGGTGAAAAAATCCTAAAAAAGCATTCCACCATCTCCAAAAAAGCAAGAGGGCAAATGCTAGCCTTCATGGCAAAAAACAAGATTCAAGAACCAAAAGACCTAAAGGCCTTTAACTACGACAATTACACCTACTCAGCCGACATGAGCTCAGAAGACAAACTCGTGTTCATAAAAGAATTGTAAATGAAAGGCAGGACAGAGTCCTGCCTACTTTATTGGGACTTACCCCCCTAATTTTTCTCATCATTGATACCTAAATCGAGATTCTTAAATTTGGTATCAATGTTATTTTTTGTCAAGTGATACCCAATTCCTGATTTGGGTTTTAGGTATCAATTTCATTGATACCTAATCGCATTTTCTTGAATTTGGTATTAATTCACTTTTTTAACAATTGATACCAAAAAGGCATTTTCCGAATTTGGTATCAAGTCAATTGGTACCTAAATCCAATATTTGAAATTTAGTATCAACTTTTAAAAAAATCAATTGGTAACAAAAAGGCTTTTTTCAAATTTGGTATCAATTTTGCCTGACCACCCTCAAAAAAACTATAAGCTGGACAGGCAGATATCAAAAAATA
>CAYFNZ010000039.1:0-9473 GCA_964344625.1 uncultured Peptoniphilaceae bacterium
CTTTTAAATTACATAACTATAACCCCTTTTTTGTCATAAGCTTGACATGAGAGGGCACCGGGAAAACTTACTGCTATACCAGGTTAATGTATGAGTTAAATAAAAGATATGGCTTTTACAAGTTTATTATCTTAGTACCTACTACTCCTATAAAAGAGGGAACAAAATCTTTTATAGAAGCAGACTATGCAAAGGCACATTTTGCAGACCTTTACCCCGATAAAAGAATCTCTCTATCTATCTTAAATTCACAGAAAAATAAAAAATGATGATATTGTAGCTATGATTAGTGAAATTATAAAAAATCAATAATAGTTAAAAGGCTATGAGCATATTCAATTATAGCCTTTCCTTTTGCCACCAAAGACTCATCAAATCTGTTTTCTAAAATCCCTAATTCAATGAGCCTAAAGTCAGTTTTTATACAAAAACCAGCCTGGCATTTTGCTAGACTGGTTATCTTTTTTAATTCACTTGATTTGATAGCTTATAGGTTGTTTCAAGCCTTTCAATCTTTGATCTAAGGTAGGTTAATATTCCATATGTGGACTTTGTCATCTTGGTATATTCTTCATAGTCAATTTTTCCATTATAGGAAAGGATGGTAAAGTCGCAATCAAAGCAAGAAACCCTTAAGCCGGAATGGTAAAAGTCATTTTGCTTGTAAAATTCAATTCTTTTAAGTCTTTGGTGGTAGTTATCTACCTCGTCAAGGGGCGTTTCAACTTCTAGGAAAATCCTTGAGTTTTCATAATAGTCTTTTAACTTGTCAAGAGCCTTGCTACCATAGCCTTGGCCCCTATATTCTGGGTTGATTGCTAGGTAGTCTACCCAAACTATGTCCTTATCTTTGGCTGTGACTAATAGGCCGATAAAAGAAGAATCTTCTTCCAAGGCAAATACATCTATTTTGCCTAACTTGCTTGAAAGCCAAAGTTTGTAAAGAGGCCTTCTCTCCTCTTTAGGGAAGGCTTTAAAATATAAGTTTTTAAAATTATTGTATCTGTTTGTGTCTTTTTTCTTAACTTTTATAAAATGCATAAATCCTCACTTTCAAAAAACTATATTCCCTATCATATAACATTAAAAGAAATAAGGCAAATTAGCCATCTAAAAAGGCTACTATGAACTTCATCAAATCTTCCTGGGTTGACTCTAGGCCGCAGTAGGCTGGGTTGGAAGAAAGGTAGAGTTTTTTATTGTGGATATTTCCTTTTTTTACCATGTGGCTTTTCTGCCCCTTAATATCCATCATATAGATGCAGGCATCATATATAAGGGGGTCATTTATTAACTTTTCATCCATATATTTTAACTTAGTCATACCAAACCCCAATACCTAAATGTCTTTATCTTACTTTATGATATAAGTTTGCCTGTGATATAATAATAAGAAAATGTAAGTTGATAACTATATTGGATATAAAATTAAAAATAAGAAAGGATAATAATATGGGACCCGAATCGATACAAATAATAATTTTAATAGTGCTTCTTCTTTTATCAGCATTTTTTTCATCAGCTGAAACAGCCCTTATGTCCCTATCAAGACTTAAGGTTAGAAACATGGTCAACGAGGGGGTAAAAGGAGCCAAGACCCTAGATAAGATGCTTGATAATCCAACGAAGATTTTATCGACCATCTTAGTTGGTAATAACCTAGTAAACATAGCGGCATCTGCCTTTGCAACAAGCCTTGCCATCCAACAATTTGGTAGCAGAGGGATAGGTATAGCAACAGGGCTTACGACCCTTATGGTTTTAATTTTTGGAGAGGTTACTCCTAAGTCCTTGGCGACCAACAATGCTGAAGCCATAGCCCTTAGGGTTGCCGGCCCTTTGAACATTTTAAGTAAGATTTTTACCCCGGTGACAGCTATTTTAATAGCTATAACTAGGGTTTTTGTTAAGCTTTTTGGAGGAGACCCTGATGAGGCCAAGCCTTTTGTAACAGAAGAGGACCTAAGGACCATGGTTGAAGTAGGTCATGAAGAAGGGGTTATTCTTAGTCAAGAAAGAGCAATCATTGACAATGTATTTGAATTTAGAGAATCTCAGGTTAAAGATGTCATGACTACCAGGACTGATATGGTGGCCGTAGAAGAAGACATTGGATATGAGGAGCTTTTAAGCATTTTCAAGGAAGAACAGTATTCAAGACTTCCCGTTTACGAGGGAACTTCTGACAATATCATAGGGGTAATTTATGTAAAGGACCTGGTTTTCCAAGAGATTGACGAGGAAAATTTTGATGTTAAAAACTATATGAGAGAGCCCTTTTTCACCTATGAATTTCAAAGGATTTCAAGGCTTTTTGAACAGCTAAGACATAGGAGGATAGCCCTTGCCATAGTCTTGGATGAATACGGGGGAACAGCGGGTATAGCAACACTTGAAGACCTGGTTGAAGAGATAGTTGGCGACCTTGAAGACGAATATGACACCGTAGATAAGCAGGTGACAATAATTAATGCCCATGAATTTATAACTGAAGGAACCGTAAAGATAGACTTTCTAAATGACCAACTTCACCTAAATATTAATGATGAAGAATACGACACTATCGGAGGCTATGTCTTTGGAGCCTTTGGTAGGATACCAGAAGTCGGAGAGTCCATAGTTTCTGAAAACAAAAGATTTACAGTTCAGGCCTTAGATAAACATAGGATTGAAAGAATTAAAGTAGATATTAGGCCAAAGTTACAAGAAGGCGAGAATAAAATTTAGGAGAAAATATTCCCAAAATACTTAGGGCTTATATGAATTATTCTAGCGAAAAAGAAAGGTTTTCATAGGTTAGCTAAAAATAGGTTAAATGTGTGAAAAAATATTAACATTAATAAAAATGTGAACTTGAATTCACTTTAAAATTTGAAAAAAATTGAACTCAGTGGTACTCTTAAAGAGGAATCAGACAATATTTTAACGATACTGTCAAATTGTATGTATACTAGGAGGATAAAATGGATTTTAAATTAACAGAAGAACAATTAGAAATGCAACAAATGTTTAGAGACTTTGCTGTAAAAGAAGTAGCTCCAAAGGCAATAGAAGTTGACGAAACTCACGAATTTCCTTTAGACACAGTTAAAAAGATGCAAGAATTAGGATTTATGGGAATCCCATTCTCAGAAGAATACGGCGGAATAGGCTTAGACACACTTACATATGTTTTAGCAGTTGAAGAAATGTCAAAAGTTTGTGCTACAACAGGTGTTATCCTTTCAGCACACACATCACTTGGAGCAGATTCAATCAACAAATTCGGTACAGAAGAACAAAAACAAAAATACCTAGTACCTCTAGTATCAGGCGAAAAATTAGGCGCATTTGCCTTAACTGAACCAGATGCAGGAACTGATGCAGCAGGACAAAAGACTGTAGCTGTATTAGATGGTGACCACTATGTATTAAACGGTTCAAAAATATTTATAACTAACGCAGGTTATGCAGATACATATGTAGTATTTGCAATGACAGATAAATCTCAAGGAACAAGAGGAATTTCTGCTTTCATAGTTGAAAAAGACTTCGAAGGATTCTCACTTGGAACAAAAGAAAAGAAGATGGGTATCCACGGTTCTGCAACTTATGAACTAGTATTTAGAAATGTTAAGGTTCCAAAAGAAAACTTACTTGGCCAAGAAGGTAAGGGCTTCAAGGTTGCAATGCAAACTCTTGACGGCGGTAGAATTGGTATAGCTGCTCAAGCACTTGGTATTGCTCAAGGCGCAATGGACAGAACAGTTAAGTATGTAAAGGAAAGAGCTCAATTTGGTAGACCAATAGCTAAGTTCCAAAATACTCAATTCGTATTAGCTGACCTAGAAGCTAAGATTCAAGCAGCAAGACTTTTAGTATATAAAGCAGCTTGGTTAAAAGACCAAGGAGAATCATACGGTTTAGCAGCAGCTACAGCTAAGTTATTCGCTTCTGAAACAGCTATGGAAGTAACAACTAAGTGTGTACAATTACACGGTGGTTACGGATATACTCAAGAATATGAAGTTGAACGTATGATGAGAGATGCTAAGATTACTGAAATTTACGAAGGAACATCTGAAGTAATGAGGATGGTAATTTCTGGTGACTTATTAGCATAATTGAAGAGAGTTAAATAGGAGAAGTTTTATGAATATATTTGTATTGACAAAGCAAGTGCCAGACACAAGCGAAATCAAAATCGACCCAGTTAAAAATACACTTATCCGTGATGGTGTACCAAGTATCTTAAACCCATTTGATGCTTGCGCTTTAGAAAAAGCATTACAAATAAAGGATGCTAACCCAGAAGTTAAGATAGTTACAATTTCTATGGGACCTGCACAAGCTGAAGGTATGCTAAGAGAAACTTTGGCAGTAGGAGCTGACAAGGCTTACTTAATCACTGATAGAAAGTTTGCTGGTTCTGACACTCTTGCAACAAGCTACATCTTAAGCCAATCAATTAAAAAAGTTGAAGAACTTGAAGGCAAGGCTGACCTAATATTTGCTGGTAAGCAAGCTATAGATGGGGATACTGCCCAAGTAGGTCCAGAAATAGCAGAAGATCTTGATATTCCACAAGTTACTTACGCTATAGATGCAAAGCTTGAAGGTCAAGTACTAAGAGTTAGAAGACAATTAGACCTTGGTGACCAAATAGTTGAAGCTCAACTACCTGCACTTGTAACATTCACTAAGACAGATGACTTAAGATTCCCTAATATGAAGATGAAATTAAAGGCTAGAAAGGCTGAAATTCCACAAGTTACATTAGCGGATATGACAGATATAGACCAAACAAGAATTGGATTAAAGGGATCCCCTACAAGAGTTAGAAAGACATATACACCTTCAGTTACAAAAGAAGGCTTAATCATTGAAGGAAAAGAAGCTGAAGCTTCAGTAGATGAATTAGTTGCTGCTCTTGAAAAAGTTAAGCTATTTTAGGAGGTAAATATGTTTGAAGATTACAAAAATTTATGGGTGTTAGTTGAAGTTGACGAAGAAGGTAATCCTAGAAATGTAGGTATGGAATTACTTCAACCAGGTAGAGAAATGGCAGATACTTCTAAGGAAGAACTTGTTGCTGTAATCGTTGGTGGCAAGGTAGAAGGCGCTGTTGAAGAAGCTAAAAAACATGGTGCAGATAAGATAATAACTGTATCTGGACCAGTTTATGAAGAATACAATACTGAAGTTTACGCTAATGCAGTATGCAAATTAGTTGAAAAATATAAACCAAATACAATGCTAATCGGTGCAACTAACCAAGGTAGAGACCTAGGTCCAAGAGTTGCAGCTAGACTTAGAACAGGTTTAACAGCTGACTGTACAGAATTATCTATGGATGGAGAAACAAGAGAAGTTACTTGGACTCGTCCAGCATTTGGTGGTAACCTAATGGCTAATATCCTTTGCCCAGAAAATAGACCACAAATTGGTACAGTTAGACCAGGCGTATTTAAGAAACAATTAGTTGAAGCTGACAAAGAAGTTGAAGTAATCAATGAAACTATCGACTTCCCAGTTGAAAATATCAGAACTAAAGTAGTTGAATATATCCAAGACGAAGGCGATGAATTCGTAGACCTTGAAGGCGCTGAAATCATAGTTTCAGGTGGTAGAGGACTTGGCGAAGCTGCTAACTTCAAGTTAATTGAAGACCTAGCTGATGCCCTTGGCGGTACTGTAGGTTCATCAAGAGCAGCAGTAGATGCTGGCTGGATTACTCACCAACACCAAGTTGGTCAATCAGGTAAAACAGTTGGACCAAAGGTATATTTCGCAATTGGTATATCTGGAGCAATCCAACACATAGCTGGTATGTCAAGCTCAGATACAATCATAGCTATCAATAGCGACCCAGACGCTCCAATCTTTGGAGTAGCTGATTATGGTATAGTAGGAGACCTAAACAAGGTAGTTCCAAGATTGACTGAAGTAATCAGAGCAAAAAAAGGTAACTAAGATATAGTTAAATAAGCATTATAAAACGGCTAATCCTTAATTGGATAAGCCGTTTTTTCATACTCAATTATCTTGTTCCACCGCCGAAGCTTCCGCCTGATGCGCCGCCACCGCCGCCGCTAAAGGATGAGCCTCCGCCTCCTCCAGAGGAGCTATAGCTTGGAGAATTCAAACTTGAGTAAGTATTATATACATTGTTTGCAAAAGCATTTGTTAAGATGATAGTTTGATAGGAGTAATCCATGGATTGAACCATTTGAGGGTCTACAATTTTTAATTGCTTGTAAACTTCTTCTGATATTCCAAGGATTGCAGCCCAGATCATGTAGTCATCCCAAAGTTTGGCATCGCCTGCCTGTCTTTCAGTAACTAGGGAGAAATCTTTTAGATAGTTTTCAAAAGCCCTGATTCTATCTAGAAGTTCTTGTCCATCATTTGAAATGGTGTATTTAATGTATTTTGTAAATAGAAACCTCTTGTTTTCGGCATTAAGGTAGCCATTTTCAGTCAAGCTGTCAGTGGATTCATCGATTATATCATCTACCCAAGAATTAAACTTGCTTAGGTGCTTGGACATATATTTTGTAAATTCCTTTTCAGAAAGAATCCCATCTTCACCGGAAGCCTGAATAACCATATCCCACAAGTCCCTTTCAGCTTGAGAACTTGTATTCATTTCAAGCTCATCATTTATGACTAAGGCAAGTCTTTCCTTTTTGAAGATAAGGCCGGTAATTTCCTTTTCGTCCTTAAGTCTTCCCTCGGATATCCACTTTAGGATAAGACTAGAAATATAGTCTCGAGCATTGGCCGTTATCAGTTTTCCTACTTCAATGACCTCCCCATCGTAAGGAATATCCCTGTAATAGGTTCCTTTTTTGGTGTAGGTCTTGAAATTTTTTGACTTATCTTTGCCCAAAACCTTAGCTATTAACGAAAAGATAATAACAGAAAATATTATCCCAAAGCCCAAAAAGGAGACCATTCTAACTCCCATTAAGAGTAGGAAGGTAAGTGGTGTCCTAGATTTATAATCATCAGAGTTTGATGAAGGCTTAGAACTTGAACCGCCATTGTTGTAGGATGGCGGGTTATTTTCCTTGGGATTTTCATTGGGCCTAGCCCCGTCCATGGCCTTGTCCTTGATACTTTCTTCTGTATATGGGTACCTGGCAGAGGTCTTAAAGGTATTTTCAGGGAAAATGCTTAGTAAAACCATGTAGTCACTAGTGGTGAAGTGGTCTCCTGAATCCATAAGTAGGGCATTTTCTGTGATTTCTGTAGACCCATCGTAGCCAAAGCCCCAGATTTTAGTGTCCGGAAATTGGTAACTAAAGCCCTTGGCATTGGTCACAGAGATGTTTACTCTAGAGATTGGGTCCATGCCGGGTTGGATGAATTGCCAGTAGATAGCTTGCTTACCATCATCGAGCTTTCTAACGAAGTTTGACAGCTTGTATTGGATGGTAAAGTCTTTTCTACCCAGGCTTCCGATACCAAAGCAAAGCTCAAAGCCATTTGAAGTTTTATTGACCCCATATTTTCCTGCCTTTTCAGATATAGACTTATTTACATCCCAGTTGCCTACATCCTGTAGCTCCTTGCCATTTTCAAAGACCTTAAAGTCCAGAAGACGGCTTTCTCCTAGGTTTCCAAAGGAAAGATAATGTTCTGTTCCCCTTGTAGCGTTAAAAATCCTATGGTCAGTAATTATTACTGAGGCATCATCTTGGATTTCAGCCTTGATATCTATTGATTCGATATCATTTGCCAGGGCTATATTGGAAAAGGAAAAAACTAGAATCAGGACTAAAAGAAAGGAAAAATACTTTCTTAATTTATTCATAGTATTTACCATGAAGGCATTTCAGACTTAGCTTCAGTTTGCTTGAAATACTCTTCTTCGTGGAAGCCAAAAAGGCCAGCAAATATTGAATTTGGAAATTGAAGGATCATCCTGTTAAGCTTGGTAACTGTGTCGTTGTAGACCATCCTGGACATCCTTACCTTGTTTTCGTATTCATTTACTGAATCCATGGTCTTAATATATAGTTGACTTGACTTAAGGTCAGGGTAATTTTCAGCAACTGCATTGATGTTTGTAAGGGCTTTACCAAAAAGTTGGTCGTCTTTTTCTACATCCCCAGCAGTTGAATTTTTAGAAATGCTTGACCTATTTTTAGTGATGTCTTTTAATATATCGGCTTCGTAGTCTGAATAAGTTTTTGTAGCATCGATTAGGTTCTTGATGGCATCCCACCTAGATTCGATTTGAGCAGCTATATTGGCCATTGAATTTCTTACGAACTCCCTTTGACTAACTAAGCTGTTGTAAACGTTGATGGCATAGACTGCAAGGATGACAAGCAGTGCCAAAATAATCCATAAAGTCATGATTTTTACCTCCTATGTTTTATGAATTATTTATACCCATTAAATAAATAAGAGATTGACTTCAAATTATTTTTACATAAATTTAATATTATTTTATCAGGCACCTTTTGCATCAATTCAAGTTGAAATGCTACCTCTTATGGAATACAATAGACTATGTAATGGAGGGAATAAGGAATAATGGAGAAATATAAGCTATCATATGTAGATTTAAATACAGGGGAAAGAATTGCCTATAGGAAGGCTGGTAATGGCGATAAAACCTTTGTCTTGATTCATGGAAATATCAGTTCATCAGTTTGGTTTGAAGAGATGATGGAAGACCTATCGAGGGACTACACCTTGTACGCCTTGGATTTACCAGGTTTTGGGGATAGTTCATACAATAGGGTCATCAAGTCCCTTTACGACCTGAGCAGGGATGTTACGGATTTCATAGTTAAGTTAGGCTTAGAGGATGTCATCTTGTTAGGCTGGTCAACAGGCGGGGGAGTTGCCCTTGAAACAGCTGCCAATCTACCTGGATTAATCGACAGGGTAGTCCTACTTTCTTCAGTTGGGATTACAGGCTATCCAATGTATAAAAGGGATATATTTGCACCCTTTAGCATGGAATATATTAGGACTATAGAAGAGATGATTAAGTACAATGCCTTGGTAGGCCCAATGATGTCAATGTTTAAGGTAGGCAACAGGGATATGCTTAAAAAGGGCCTTGAACGCATGATGTATACCAATAGGATTCCGGACCAAGACCTGGTAGAGAAGTACGTTACTGGGGCTATAAAGCAAAGAAATTATGTAGATATCCTTACTGCCTTGGTAAATTTCAACATGACCAACCTAGTAAGAGGGGGCATCAAGGGCAGTGATAGATCCAAGCTAATAAAGGCCTATGTCCATGTAATTCATGGGGATGAAGATAAGATATGCGATGTAGAAGATGCAGTATTTACCTCCAAGTACCTGGGACTTCAGGCTGACTTGAAGATATTTAGGGGATGTGGCCATTCAATTATGACAGACAACTTTGAAGGCCTGATGAACCATATCAGAAATATTATCGAAGACAAAGTAGACTACGAACCAAAGGCAGTCTAGTAAATATTTTTTAATTGAAAATGCTA
>CAYFNZ010000040.1:0-8957 GCA_964344625.1 uncultured Peptoniphilaceae bacterium
AATGCCCATAAAAAACAGAGACAAGTCTTATCTCATCTCTGTTTTCATATCAGTTTATATCTATTATTTGTCCTTCAAAAGCTGGTAAGACTCCTTCTTTTAATAAATTAACTTTTTTATTGCCATTTATTACCATTATACAAGTTGTAGACTTTCCTAAGCCCCTAATCTTATCCAGGTCCATTACGCAGATTAAATCGCCTTGTTTAATTTTATCTCCTATGTTGACCTTTTTCTCAAATCCTTGGCCAGCTAATTCTACGGTATTAATCCCTAAGTGAAGCAAAATCTCTAATCCACTTTCAGATTTAAGGATATAGGCGTGATTTTCAGGGAAAATTGACTTAACAACTCCATCAAAAGGTGCGTAAATTTTGCCATCTACTGGCTCTATCGCATATCCTCCCCCCATAATCCCATTTGAAAATGCTGCATCATTTACATCTTCCAATTTAATTATTTTACCCGCTGCAAAATTTCTAAAATTTTGTGACTTATCAAACATATTATTTTTTCTCCTCCTAGTTCAAAGGCTATTAATCTATAAGTTTTTTTACAGATTGTCTAACCTTAAGATCCCCAGAAAAAACATATCGTTGATTTTTAAAATCTTGATTTAATATAGAATTCATAATCCATTCAGCAGCCTTAACTCCTAGAGCAATTTTTGGATGGTCAACTGAACTAATTCCCAAGTTCTGACTTATAATAGAATTATCTATACTTGTAATAGATAGATCTCTAGGCATTTCCAGATTTGCAACTGTTAATCTTTTCAAAACGTATGAGGCAATCTGGTCATTGTAGCAAAATACACCTGTGTACTTCCCTTTTTCAAAATCCTTAAAAAAGTTTTCTACAGCTAATTTTTCTTCATGCGTCTTATATATATAGATGCTATCTTCTAGGAAAACCCCATTTTCATCTAGAGCTTTTAAGTACCCCTTTAACCTGTATTTACCTTGCTTATCGTCATATTTTATTATAGTAGCAATATTTCTATGACCATTTTTAATAAGTTCCATAGTCGCATCATATCCAGCTTTTTCATCAGCAAATAAAATCTGATTTGACTCAATCAAGCCGTAGTTTGCATGAATCATAACATAAGGAATTTGAGCTTGTTTTAGCTTATTATAATAAGTTAAGTTAGGATTGTACTCATTACTTTTTGTAGGTTCAATTATAAGTCCATCAACCTTTTTTTCAATCATCGAGATAATGCTTTTTCTTTCTATACTATGGTCGTTATTCGTACTAGATAGAAGTAAAGTTGTATTATACTTTTTTAATGTATCTTCTATCCCCCTAATAATTGAAGGAAAAATATATTCTGATATATGAGTAGTAATTATACCTATAGTCTTATTTTTTAACTTTTCTTCTATTTCACTTTCATTATATTTATAAGTAACATAAGTGCCTGATCCCTTTTGGCTCTTTATGTAGCCCTCTTCTTCTAAGATAGCAAGAGCCTTCCTAATCGTATACCTACTAACTTCATATTCATTAGTAAGTTCATATTCTGTTGGGATAGTGTCACCAAATAAATATTTTTTCTCTCTGATTTTTTTAGCAATATCATCAGAAATCTGTTTATATTTAGGTATAAACTTATCCATATTTTCCTCCCAAATAATCGACTTTCTTTATATAAATATATACCAAAAAGTCTAGTTTGTCTTTCTCTTTTGATTATATTTATCTAGGACTACAGCTAACAATAATATTAATCCTCTAATACCTTGTTGCCAATCAACACCTATTCCGATTATTGACATACCATTATTTAAGATACCCATAATCAAACCGCCTATGATTGTTCCACTTATTGTCCCGATACCTCCTGAAGTAGAAGCTCCTCCAAAGTAAACAGCTGATAAGGCATCAGTTTCAAGTCCCATACCAGCTTGTGGAGTAGCGGCATTTAGTCTTGACGCTAAAATTAAACCAGCTAAGGCAGCTAATAAGCCCATATTAACAAACACAAGGAAGGTAATTTTTTTAGTCTTAATCCCAGATAATTCTGCGGATTTAATGTTACCTCCTGTAGCATAAATATGTCTTCCGGCAACCATTCTTTGAGTCAAAAAAGAATAAAAACCCGCCAATAACACTATTATTATAAGCACAAAAGGGAATCCTTCATAGCTTGCAAAAAGGTATGTTAATACTCCAAGGACTATTACTAATGATACACATTTTAATATGAATAAAGGAAAAGATTCTATTTCCATCTCATTCTTAATTTTAACTTGTCTGCTCTTATAAAAGGAAGCAAGCATAAGTATTATTGAAGCAAGTGAAATTATGATGGTTGTGATATGTAATTCTCCACCACCAATATTTGGTAAATATCCTGTACTTAAATATTGGAAAGATTCAGGAAATCCTGCTATAGATGTTCCTTGTAATAATATTTGAGTGACACCTCTAAACAACAACATTCCAGCTATAGTTACTATAAAAGCGGGTATGCCAACATAAGCAATCCAAAACCCATTCCAAGCACCAATTAATGCGCCGATAGCCAGACTTATTATTACCCCTAAAATAGGGTTAACATGGTATTTAATCATAATTATTGATGCAACAGCACCGACAACAGCAACAACTGACCCTACAGAAAGGTCAACATGTCCTAATAGTACTACTAGCAACATACCTATAGACAAAACTATTATGTGCGAGTTTTGTAAAATTAAGTTTGTAATATTTAGAGGTCTAAATAAAACCCCTTGTGTCAAAATCTGAAAAATAATAAGCACAAAGGCTAAAATAATAATCATACTATAGTTACTAAAAACATTTAGCAACTTTTCTTTTACACTATTTTTCTTCTTAATATCTATGTTATCTTCAACTTTGATTTGTTCTTTTTTATCATTCATGATTACACCTCTTCTGTAGTCATTCTTTCCATTAATTTCTCTTGGTCAGCATCTTCTACTAAAAGTTCACCAGTCATCCTACCTGTGTTCATGGTATAGATTCTATCGCAAATGCCCAATAATTCTTGCAGCTCTGAGCTAACTACACATATTGCTTTACCCTCTCTAGCCATTTGTTCTATTATCGTGTAAATTTCATACTTAGCACCGACATCAATCCCTCTCGTTGGCTCGTCTAAGATTAAAATATCCGGATTTGTTTTCAACCACTTACCAATAACAACTTTTTGTTGGTTACCACCACTTAGATTTGATACATTTTGATTTATTGAACTGACCTTAATCCCAAGCATCTTCCTATATTCCTCAGAATCAGCAGTTTCCTTCTCCAGGCTAATAACTCCCTTTTTCGATATATCCTCTAAACTAGCCAAAGTAAGATTTGATCTTACATCCATAAGAAGATTTAGCCCCAAATGTTTTCTATCTTCTGGAACATAGGCAAGACCGGCATCTATAGCTTCCTTCACATTGTTTAATTCTACTTTTTTACCTTTAATAAACATTTCTCCACTGATATTTGCTCCATAGCTCTTACCGAACATACTCATTACAAATTCAGTTCTTCCGGCGCCCATCAAGCCTGCTATTCCAACTATTTCCCCCGCTCTAATATTAAAATCAATATTATTAGAAATAATTTTATTAGGGTCCAAAGGACTATAAGTTGTCCATTTTTTCACTTCGAATATAATATCTTTTATATTAGGTTTCTTCTCTGGATATCTGTTAGTAAGACTTCTACCAACCATTCCCTTAACAATAATATCTTCATCGATATCATGATTCGGATTTTCTAATAACTCCACAGTTTGTCCATCCCTAATAATAGTTATGTTATCCGCTATCGATTTAACTTCATTGAGTTTATGGGAGATAATTATGGAAGTAATGCCGCTTTTTTTGAATTCTTTCAATAAATTTAATAGGTGTTCACTTTCCGCCTCATTAAGGGATGAAGTTGGTTCGTCCAATATCAATAGCCTTACGGTTTTGGAAAATGCCTTTGCAATTTCAACAAGTTGCTGCTGACCAATGCTCAAATCTCCCAATAGCATATCTGGATTTTTGTCTAAACCCACAATGTCAAGCATTTTCTTTGCTTTTAATAGGGTCTCGTGTTTATCAACTATTCCCTTTTTTGAAATCTCATGTCCAAGAAAAATATTATCAGCGATTGTAAGGTTTGGACTTAAAGCCAGTTCTTGATGAATGATTACAATTCCATTTTCCTCACTATCCCTTATATTATTAAATTTACACAATTCACCATTATAATATATTTCTCCATCATAAGTTCCAAAAGGATATACTCCACTTAAG
Source organism: uncultured Peptoniphilaceae bacterium (assembly GCA_964344625.1). GTDB lineage: Bacteria > Bacillota > Clostridia > Tissierellales > Peptoniphilaceae > JAAYEL01. Next base: position 4,275 of record CAYFNZ010000040.1, read on the forward strand.
ACTTTCATAAGAGTAGATTTACCAGCACCATTTTCTCCACATATACTATGTATTTCACCTGGCATTATTCTAAAATTTACATTATCTAAAGCTTTTACACCAGAAAACTCTTTAGTGATATTTTTCATCTCTAGAATATATTCTGACATGACTCCTCCTTAAAGAAACTGACTTCCTGATATTTCACAGGAAGTCAATACTTATAACTACTTTAATTGGTCTTCTGTATAGTAACCACTATCTATTAGTTGAGCTTTGTAATTATCTTTGTCTACCGCTACTGGCTCAGCAAGATAAGCTGGAACTACCTTTTTACCATTATCATATGTTTCTGTATCATTAACTGTTGGTTCTTCTCCTGCTTCTAGGGCTTTAATTATATCTGTTGTAGCTTTAGCAAGTAACCTAGTGTCTTTGAATATAGTCATGGTTTGTTCACCCTTAATTATAGATTGAACACCAGCTATGTTTGCGTCTTGACCAGTAATTACTGGAAGAGGCTTAGCTTCAGTTGCATATCCTACACCCTTAAGTGAAGAAACAGCCCCAAGACTTATAGCGTCTATTGGTGATAATACTGCATCTATCTTCTTGTCAGTATAATATGCACTTAGAAGGTTGTCCATTCTAGCTTGCGCTGTTGAACCATCCCATCTTAAAGTTGCAGTTTGTGAGAATTCAGTTTGTCCACTTGGAACTACTATTTGGCCATTATCAAGATATGGCTTTAATACTTCCATATATCCTTCATAGTTAATTACAGCATTGTTGTCATCTGGAGATCCTGAGAATATTTCCATGTTGAAAGGTCCCTTAGCTTCTGGTAAGCCCAATTTATCAACTATGTATTGAGCTGTTAAAGTACCAACCTTAAAGTTATCAAATGTTACATAATAATCAACCTTATCAGTTCCCATTAATAACCTATCATAAGCTATAACCTTTATTCCTTCTTTTGCAGCTTTTTCAAGAACATCTGTTAATGCTGATCCATCAATAGAAGCAATAACCAAGTAATCTACACCTTTAGTAATCATATTTTCAATCTGAGCCACTTGGTTTTCAACCTTATCTTCACCATATTGAAGGTCTGTCTTATATCCTAGTTCTTCTAGTTGTTTCACTAAGTTATTTCCATCATCAATCCATCTTTGAGATGATTTTGTAGGCATTTCAATTCCAATGTATGGTTGTTTACCTTCACCTTTACCACCTGCTTCACCTGGTTTTTCCTCGGACTTGCCACAAGCTGCTAGAAGCATAACTAGCGCCAATAAAAGTGCTAAAATTTTAGAAATATTTTTTTTCATTTCACTCTCCCCTTATTTTATTACTACATGTTTTAAATCAAACATTTTAGCCAAATTGATAATTTGTTCTTCACACAATCCCATGGACACAACTGAGTGGTGTCCACCACCTTCTTCAATCCATCTTGTAACGCCTGTTTCAAGATCTGGTTTAACCTTCCAATAAACCCTAGCAACCGGTAGGTTTGGTGCCTTTTCTTCAGGTTTAATTATTTCCACTTCATTAATCAATAACTTAAACTCATCACCAAAATCCGCCATACTTACAACTACCGCATCTCCAAGTTTGGAATCAAAAATTAATCTAGCAGGATCTTCCTTACCACCAATTGATAATGGCTTAACTATTACCCTTGGTTTTTCATTAGCCATAGTCGGATCTACTTCAAGCATATGTGCTTCAAGCACAGCTTCTTTTCCCAAAGTTAGTTCATAAGTATAATCTTCTGTAAATCCAGTAGCGTAATTTCCAGACATCACCTTTAGTAACCTATTTAGAGCTGCTGTCTTCCAATCTCCTTCAGCTGCAAATCCATATCCCTTTGCTACCAGCCTTTGAACTGCAAGACCAGGTAGTTGCTTCATACCATGAAGATCTTCAAAGTTTGTTGTAAAGGCATTGTAGGATCTTTCTTTTAAAAACGCTTCTAATCCTAATTCAATCTTTGCCTGTTTCCTTAAACTATCGAAGAAATATTCTTTTTCACTCTCTTCATACTTAAAGTCATATTGACTCTCATATTCCTTAACTAAGTCCTCTATTTCTTCTTCTTTTACTTGGTCTATCCTTTCAACCAAATCTCCGATTCCATAATAGTCTACTGTCCAGCCAAATTGTATTTGCGCTTCTATTTTGTCACCTTCTGTAACAGCTACATTTCTCATATTATCGCCAAATCTCGCAACTTTTATTTCTTGACTTGCCGCATATCCTATTGCTGCCACCATCCAGTTACCAATTTTCTTTTGAACTCCTTCATCTTTCCAATATCCAAAGACTACCTTATTATTCTTCTTCAATCTGGCGTTAATATATCCATACTCTCTGTCACCATGAGCAGCTTGATTAAGATTCATAAAATCCATATCAATAGTTTCCCAAGGTATTTCCCTATTAAATTGTGTTGCTAGGTGTAAAAGAGGCTTTTGCAATAACTTTGTCCCCTTAATCCACATTTTTGCAGGAGAAAAAGTGTGCATCCAAGTTATTACACCAGCAACTTCATCCCTGTAATTTGCTTCCTTCATTAAATCAGTAATCTTATCGGCTGATGTTGCTATTCCTTTATAGACTATTTTATTTTTTAAGTGTTCACTCTCATTTAAGGCATCAACCATTTCCCTAGTATGTAGATCAACTTGCTCCAGGGTTTCTTCCCCATAGAGGTGTTGGCTACCTACTATAAACCAAAACTCATAATTGTTCATCCTTACCCCCTTGATTTCAATAAATCTTATTTAGTAATGTCCTTTGAATCCCTTGCTAAATATATTCCATCTTTATAGCTTTCCATATAGTATTCAACTTGTTTTCTAGTCTTCTCTGAACATGATATTGTCGTGCTCTTTACGTCCTTAAATATATGCTCATCTAGATAAGCATCAAGTGACAAGTCTCTGTCATTTAATGCATACAAGGCTAGAAGGGCCATCCCCCATGCTCCACCTTCATTAGAAGTATCAAGCGTAGTTACTGGAGAGCTCATTATCGCTGATAGAACTTCCTGAGCAATGACCGGCGTATTAAAAATCCCGCCATGCGCAAGAGTCTTTTTTATTGCAATTTTTTCATTTGAATTTAAGATATCCATACCTATCTTCATCGGTGCGAAAGCAGAAATTATATTAGCTTTCATTATATTTTCCAAGTTAAACCTGTTATTTGGTTTTCGAATTAGCATCGGAAGCCCCTTATCAACCTTTAAGATATTTTCACCTGAGTGAAAACCATAAAGTAAAAGGTCCCCAATCTCATCATCCGCCTCTTTAGAATACTTAAATAACTTTTCATAAATTTCGCCCTTTGAAACTTCCGCACCAAAAAGCTTTAAGACATCATTAAATAAATTAACCCAGCTATTTATTTCTGAAGTACAGTTATTCGTGTGAACCATAGCAACTTCTTTCCCCGCTGGTGTAGTTACAATATCAATTTCTGGATAATAGGTCTTTAGACTCTTATCCAAAACTATCATGGCAAATGCTGATGTACCCGCCGACACGTTAGCTGTATGTTCGGCCACACAATTTGTTGCTACCATTCCAGTTCCAGCATCCCCCTCTGGAGGTGCAAATAAAACTCCAGCTTCTAAGTCACCATCTTCATCAATTAGCTTAGCCCCTTCTTTTGTAAGTCTTCCAGCCTCTTGTCCTGCCACCAATACTTTAGGAAGAAGCTCAACAACCGGTTTAGGGCAAGCATCTTTTATAAGGTCATTAAATATTTTTATCATATTTTTATCGTAGTCATGCTTGGCTATATCAATTGGAAACATGCCTGAAGCATCATCTATACCTAAAACTTTCTCACCAGTTAGACGCCAATGTATGTAGGCTGAAAGTGTAGCTATGTAGTCTAAGTCTTCAATATGGCTTTCTCCATTTAAAATTGCTTGATAAAGATGCGCTACGCTCCACCTATCAGGTATATTAAAACTAAATACTTGACTTAGCTCTTTGGCCGCTTCATGGGAATAGTTATTTCTCCAAGTTCTAAAGGGAACTAAAAGCTTTCCCGCCTTATCAAAAGCAAGATATCCATGCATCATAGCACTGACTCCCATTGCAGAAGTCCCTTTTAAGGTCAGACCATACTTATTTTTAACATCAGTCTTCAAGTCTTTATAACTAAATCTAAGAGCCTTCCATATCTCGTCATCATCATAGGTCCAATAACCATTAGAATCTAGTTTATTTTCCCAAGTATATGAACCTGTAGCTAATATATTTCCTTCAAAATCTACAAGAACACTCTTAACCCTAGTAGAACCAAACTCTATACCAATCGTTGTTTCCTTACGATCAATTATTGTTCTTATTTGTGTATTCAAAGCACCAACCTCTTTCATAATGTTTTGCAATCGTTTTCTTGAAGCTTAAAAAAATATAGGAGCTTTTTAAGCTATTAGGTTTCATCAATATTTTGTATGGTTTATATCTCTACAAACACATGCAAATCACTGTCAAAAATAAATTTGTATGTTTCATAATTAAAATATAGCATACAAAAATATATAATGCAAGCATTTTAAAGTGAAAAAATAGCTGCCAATTTTTCGGCAGCTATTCCTTCTTTTATACTCTATTTTCTTAATAAATCCTATCTAACCTCAAACTCAAAAGTTATTCTCCTCTCAAAATCTTCTCCAGCTCT
>CAYFNZ010000041.1:0-5531 GCA_964344625.1 uncultured Peptoniphilaceae bacterium
CTTAAATTTGGTATTAATTCACTTTTTTAACAATTGATACCAAAAAGGCATTTCCCGAATTTGGTATCAAGTCAATTGGTACCTAAATCCAATAATTGAAATTTGGTATCAACTTTTTAAAAAATCGATTGGTAACAAAAGGGCTTTTTTGAAATTTGGTATCAATTTTGGCTTAAAAGCGTATTAAACTACTACCTATAAGCCGGACTCACAGATGTCAAAAAAGGTAGGTCTTGTTTTCTGGAGGGAACCAAAAAAGAAAGAACTCTAGCTCAGCGAGGAAGGTGCAAAGCACCTATCGCTGCCGGCTAGAGTTTTGTTTGTTTGGGCTATTAAGTCGTGGAAAGGGGTCCCTTTTTTGTAATTTAGTAGATTATTTTTTCTGCAATCATCATATAATTTGAATAAGGATTTCATTTCGACTGGATTTTGATATACTTGCCAGTAACCGCTGAATAGTGGGTCTTTTCCTTTGTTTGTAATGAAGTTTACGACATCTAGATAAGGAATACCAAGGAAAAAACCGATTTCATCTGGGAAGGTATCTTTTTGGAATTTTATTTTCCAAAGCATGTGATATAGGTATTCTTCTATATCGTTAAATTTAGGATAATTTATCTTATGTAGATATTTTTTAACATCCGTGTTTATGAAGGAATACAAGATGTTGATATTGTAGATGAAGATGAGCCTAGTGTTCTCAGTTCTTTCTATTTACATGAATAGGCGTTTATGTTTCTAGCGAAGGTGGATGAAACCTAGCTTTTAAGCTAATACCGGGAAAATGCTATTAAAATTATTTATATCACTTATCAAAAACCTTTAGCCTTCTTGATGTTATTTTTTTGCTATACTTAAGCTAAGGGGGATATTATGAATAAGATTTCTTACTTTAATGTCGTGGGTCCTGTGATGATTGGCCCATCAAGTTCACATACAGCTGGGGCAGTCAGAATTGGTAGGGCTGCAAGGTCAATAGTTGAAGATGGCTTTAATAAAATAGTTTTTAAGTTTTATGGGTCTTTTGCCTCAACCTATATGGGCCACGGGACTGACAAGGCCTTGGTGGCAGGAGCCTTGGGATTTATGCCAGATGATGAAAGGATAAAAGATGCCTTTGCCATAGCCAAACAAGAGGGAATTGAAATTAAGTTTGAAACCATTAACTTGGTCAATGCCCACCCAAATACAGCTATTCTTGAATTTCACTACGAAGGCGGAAGGACAAGCTGCGTTCAAGGAATTTCAACCGGTGGGGGCCAAATCGAAATCGTAAAAATTGATGGTCAGGACGTAAAGATATTTCCAGGAGATCCTACACTAATATTCCAATATATGGATAGGCCGGGAATTATAAGCACGGTATCAACCATACTTGCAAAAAACAACTACAACATTGAAACCATAACAAACAACAGGGACCAAGGCAGGGTCACCCTTGTAATTATTTTAGATAAAAAGTTAGATGAAAAGGTCTTTGAAGAGATAAAAAATTCTGATAATTACGACCACATCTCTTATGTATATTTTTAGGAGCCAATATGTTTACCAGTGGAAAAGAACTATTAGAAATTTGTAAGACGCAAAATATCAGCATTTCAAATGCAGCCATAGCTAGGGAAATAGAAAATTATGGGTCTGACAAAAAGACCATCTTTGATAGAAATAGAATCATCCTTCAAGTTATGAAGGATTCGGCTCAAAATGCAACTAAACAGAGGGTTGAATCCGTTTCAGGAATCATAGGTGGGGATGCCAAAAAACTCTATGATTATGCACAAAGTGCCAATACCCTTTTGGATAGGAAAACCCTTGAATTAATGTCCATGGGCCTTTCTACATCAGAGGTAAATGCCTCAATGGGCAAGATTGTAGCAGCCCCTACGGCTGGGGCAGCAGGGATAATACCTGCGGTCTTGACCTCTGTTCAAAAGGAAAAGGGCTTTTCAGATGAGGACTTGATTCACGCCCTTATGACTTCAGGAGCCGTTGGGTCAATTATCATGAGAAATGCCTCTGTATCCGGGGCGGTTGGCGGTTGCCAGGCTGAAACCGGCTCTGCATCTGCCATGGCAGCAGCGGCCCTTGTAGAGTTAATGGGTGGAAGCCCAGACCAGGCCCTAGATGCCGCAAGCTTTGCCCTAATTCACGTCTTGGGCCTAGTATGCGACCCGGTAGCAGGTCTTGTAGAATACCCTTGCCTATTTAGGAATTCTTCAGGAGCGGTAAATGCCTACATGTCAGCGGAGCTTGCCCTTGCAGGAATCAAGTCATTGATTGGATTTGATGAAGTTGTAAAAGCCATGAAGGAAGTAGGGGACTCCATGAGTCCAACCCTAAAAGAAACTGCCATGGGAGGCCTTGCAGCCACAGTTACCGGCAAGGCCATAGAAGAAAGAGTTTTCGGCAAATGCCAATGCTAGCTTGATATAAGTCCATAATTTTGTCATAATAATCTTAATATAAAAATTTTTATCTAGGTATTATGCAAATTATTTGGGGGCTTCTCATGCTAGGAACAGATATAGTAAATATAAATAGAATTTCAAATCTAAAGAAAAAAGACAGGTTTATAGCCAGATTTTTCACCCAAGAGGAGATTAAATATATAGCAAAGAAAAATAATTCCTGCCAGACCATAGCAGGGATTTTTTCTGCTAAAGAGGCAGTTTCAAAGGCCTTTAAGACGGGGATTGGAAAAGACCTGGGCTTAAAAGACATTGAAATCTTACACAAAAATGGGGCTGCCTATGTCAACCTTGACAATGAAAAAATCAAGCGTCTACTTGAGGAAAATCAAGCGGATGGCCTTGATATAAGCATTTCCCATGACGGTGACTACGCCATAAGTCAGGCCATTTTATTTAAGTCTCCTAGTCAAGAAGATTATTATCCACCTGTCGATAAAAAGATGGCAGCACTACTTCCAAAAAGAGATGAGAATTTTAACAAATATGACTACGGCAATGTCCTAATAATCGGCGGGAAAAAGGGCATGCATGGGTCCGTAAGTCTTTGCTCCCTAGCATCCATGAGGACTGGGGCAGGACTGAGCCATGTTCTTGTGCCAGAGTCCATAGAAAGCCAGGTGTCAAATAAGGTATTAGAAAGTATCATCCATACCTATGGAGCCGACCAAGATGGGGAGTTTGCTGACTTTGACCAAGAAGATTTTGTGGCATTTATAAAAAGATTTGATGCCATAGCCTTTGGGCCTGGAATCGGTAAAAAAGCTCCTGCAAGGACCATGCTTAAGCTTCTTCTAACTTCCTATGCCGGACCTTTAATAGTCGATGCTGACGGGATTTCGCTCTTATCTGATTTGGGGGCATTTTCAAAGGAAAATGTCTATATCACCCCTCATGAGGGGGAATTTGCAAGGATTTCTGGACTTAAGCCAGCAAGGATTCGAGAAGACAGACTAGGGGCTTGCCAGGAATTTTTAGAGAGGTGTCCGATTAATCTCTTGCTAAAAGGAAAGGATAGCATCATAATAAACAAGGAAGAAACTTATATAAATAAATCTGGGTCATCAGCCCTTGCGACAGCAGGGTCGGGGGATAGCCTAACGGGAATTCTTGTAGCCTTGTTGGCTAGAAAAGACCACCTTGATATGATGAAACTTGCCGCCTATATCCATGGGCTTGCAGGTGACTATGCCAGCCAAGATTTAGGTGAGGATTCTGTGATAGCTTCTGATATAATAGGATACATACCAAAAGTTATAAAGAATCTAAGAAAAGAGGAAGCAAATGGTAAATAAGCTAAAGACTAATAGGGTCATAGTTGATATGAAAGCTATTAGGTTTAATATAGAGGAACTTAAGAAATTAATAGGCGACCAAAGGTTTTATGCGGTTGTTAAGGCGGATGCCTACGGCCTAGGCAGCGTGGAAATCGCAAAAAGGATTGATGATCAGGTAGATGGCTACTGTGTTTCAAGTATATGCGAGGCCCTTGAAATCAGAGAGGTCAGTCAAAAGGAAGTCTTAAACCTGGGCTACACTCAACTACAAGAAGTAGAAAGTGCGGCAACAGAAAGGATTTCCATAGCAATTTATGACCTATCCTATGCAAAAAAAATTAATAGCATTTTACAAGAAAAATCCCTAACAATTATCGGCCACATCAAGCTTGATACCGGCCATGGTAGGCTGGGCTTTAGGCAAAGGCCTGAATCCCTAGACCAAATTATGGAAATTTCCAAGCTGTCAAATATCAAATTAGAAGGGATTTTCTCCCACCTTGCGACAGCGGATGAAGAAGACTTGGACTACACCCTTAAGCAAAAAGAAATTTTTGATTCCATGATAAATGCCCTTGAAGAAAGGGGCCTACATTTTAAGGAAAAGCACCTGGCAAATGACGCTGGCTTTATCAAGCACAAGATTTCCTATGACCTTGTAAGGTCTGGGATTTGTCTATATGGGTCCTACCCATCAGACCTTCTAAAAAAAGAGAGGGAAGTAGAACTAAAGCCGACATTTTCATGGCTTTCCAAGGTTTCTTTTGTAAAATATATTGAAAAAGGCGATTCCGTTTCCTATGGAAGGACCTTTATAGCGGATAAAAAAATGAAGATAGCAACAGTGGCTGTAGGCTATGCTGACGGCTATAAAAGGGCTAATTCCAACAATGGATATGTCCTAATCCACGGCCAAAAAGCCCCAATTGTGGGCAGGGTTACCATGGACCAAACTATGGTTGATGTAAGCCATATCGACCAAGTGGAAATAGGTGACGATGTGGTCCTAATCGGTAGGTCGCAAGATCTCTTGCTTACTCCTGACGACTTGGCTACTTGGGCAGACACCATAAGCTATGAAATTATGACATCAATTTCAAAAAGAGTCCATAGGACATATTAGCAAAATTGAATAAATTATCTACTAATGTTATAATAAAAGAAATAAATTAAGGGGAAGAGTAATGAAAGTTAAGCGCGGTGATGTTTTTTATGCAGACTTAAGCCCCGTCGTTGGATCAGAGCAAGGAGGGGTAAGACCAGTCCTTGTCATCCAAAATGATATGGGCAACAGGTATAGTCCAACTATTATCATTGCAGCAATAACATCACAAACTAACAAGACCAGAATTCCTACCCACGTAAAGGTGGATCCGAGAATTGGACTTCCCAAAAACTCAGTTGTCCTACTCGAACAAGTAAGGACAATTGATAAAAAAAGACTTAGAGATAAAGTCGGGACATTTGATGAAGCTGCTATGGTTCTCATAGATGAATCATTAAAGATTTCAGTTGGGCTAAAAGGTACATAGGAGAAATATCACAATAGATATTTCTCCATTTTCGTTTAAATAGGGTCCATTACAAGATAAAGAATGTAGGCAGGGTTTAGCCTGCCATCATTTATTTGAATACTTAGCAACAGAAAAGCCATTTGAAGGATTTGGTAAGGGCATTAAAAATGCTGGCCTAAATATGTTTGCCAAGGCCAACAACAAAAAGTTCGGTGAAAAAGCCTATATCAAGTGGAATTTCACAAAATTTTTAATAGACCGTTCGGGAAATG
>CAYFNZ010000041.1:5631-8226 GCA_964344625.1 uncultured Peptoniphilaceae bacterium
TTCTTTTTTTTAAGTCCATAATGGTTGCTATGACCTCGGCCCCTAGTATAATTGACTGGCAAATCATTAAAAGCCAGATTAGTAGGGCGAGAATTCCTGCCATAGACCCGTAGTAGATGTTCATGGCGGAAAGGTCTTGGGTGTATGAGTAAACCTTGGTGATAATGATGATGGCAAGGGAGGTGAAGGCTGCCCCGATTAGGGCGGCATCAAATGGAATCTTGTTTTTTGAGTCTGTTGCTGACACAAACTTATATAAAAACAAGAATAAAACCGTCATCATCAAAATAGGCGTAAGGGAAATAAAGCCATTTACCAGGATGGCATAAAGCCTTGGAACAACTTCCTTTAGGTTTGTAAATTGGTCTAAAAACCTCAAAATCTTCGAATTAAAGACATTGAAGAATAGAAGTGCCATCAAAACAATTGTAAAAAGGATCAAGTAGACAATCCCAAAGGCCTTCTCAAAAATAAAATTCTTATTTTTATTACTTTCAAATATTTCATTCAAAGTCTTTACTAGGCCTGAAAATCCCCTAGAACCCAGCCAGAGCCAGGACCACAAGGCAAGGATTGAAAGCCCTGAAGACCTCAAACTAATCATGCCCTGAAACAGAGGAGTCAAGATTGCTGCTGTACTTTCCGGAAGAAAACTAATCAACTCAAAAACTGATTCATCAAAAGACTCCGTCACAAAAGAAAGGATCTGAGATACAAAAATCAGCATGGGTATCAAGGAAAGCAGAAAATTATAGGCCAAAAAAGAAGAAATATTTGAAAAATTAATCCTCTCCATATTAGCCAGCAAGGTTTCCACAAAAATTAGGACTTTATTAGTAAAGGGGTATTTTTTTAGCCCCTCAATAATTTTTAACTTCAACTTGTTTAATTTATTCATAATTCGTCCTCGTCTAAATATTTCATAAAATTAATTATACCCAAAACACACTAAATTAGCCAATTTATACTTTCATGGCCAATGCCTTTGGCCCAACTTGTTTGTCCTTGCCCTACAAAAGCGATATAATTAACAATATAATATTGATAAAAATCAATAATATAAAAATAAAAAAATCTAAAAGAAAGAAGGAGAAGTTATGAAAAAATTACTAACCTTACTAGTCTGCCTGACCCTAATACTAAGCCTGAGTGCTTGCGGTAACAAAGACAATCCTAGCCAAGATGGCAATAAACCAGAAGAAAATTCCGACATCAATATGGACAAAAAATTAGCCGACATGATAAAAGAAATAACTGATGGAATCGAACTTCCACAATCAGAAGTTTTTGACCTAGATGATGAAAACTTTGAAGCCTTTGCCTTCATTAAAAAACAAGAAGGCATGGAAGGAGTTGCCTCAGAAGCGCAAATCTTAACCATGGCCCACTCCCTTATATTAGTTAGGACACAAGAAAAAGACACTGAAAATATAGCCAAGGAAATATCTGAAAATGCCAACACAATAAAGTGGATTTGCGTTGAAGCCGAAGCTGGCAAGGTCTTTTACGGACCAAACTACGTATTCCTAGTAATGACCTACAAGGATGATGTAGACAGCCTAAAGGCAAACTTTGAAAAAGTAACAGGCATAAAAGAAGCAAAGAGCCTTGATGTAAAAAGTCAAGACATGCCACAATAAATATGAATTTAAAAAAGACAAAAAGGCCCATCATGGGCCTTGCAGCATTTTTAATAATCCTATTTCACCTTTATCCTGTCCCAAGAGGGGGAGATTTCCTGTCTGCAATTCTTAGATTTGTCATAACAACAGCCTATGTAGGCGTGGACATCTTCTTTTTTATGGCAGGATACATGGCATATTTTTCAGACACAAAAGACTACAAACAATATATCAAAAGAAAATTTCTTAACATTTATCCCATCTTCATTCTATTGAGCCTGATATATTTTATAATGGGAAAAATAAAGCTAGCTACCATGTTTAAGACCCTACTGGGCCTAGAACTTTTCAAAAAGGGGGGAGGCTCCCTACTGTGGTTTGTGCCGTCAATCATGATTTTCTACCTATTGGTTCCCTTTATAAAAAAGGGACTTGAAAGACATGGACCAAAATTCTTAACCCTAGTCCTAGCCGCCTGGCTGGCGATAGTCCTTATCATGGAAAATACTTTTACCAACCACAGTATCAACATTTTCCTAGCCAGGATTCCAATCATCCTAATTGGAATGAGCCTTGCTAAATACGAAGGAAGCTGGGACAGGAAAAAAGAAATAATTATTGGGGGCATTGTCCTTGCAATCGGCCTATTTTTAACCATAAATTATGGCTACATAGTTAAGAAAAACATCCTGATTACTGACAGCTTTTACATCCTTGCCATCCCATATTGCCTGGGACTTTTACTGGTCTTGGATGTCATTTTTGCAAGAGTAAAATCTATGTTCTTTGATAATTTGGGAAAAATTTCTTTGGAAATGTATTGCATTCAAATGGTCTTGGGTTTTTACTTTTTTAATATTTTCTCAAAAGTTATTAAGGACTCAAGAATCATCTTTGTATTTGTATTTTTGGCGGTTGTGGCACTTTCATTTTTCTTGAAATTTGTAAAGAAAAGCCTTGGTGAGCTTAAAAG
>CAYFNZ010000042.1:0-4760 GCA_964344625.1 uncultured Peptoniphilaceae bacterium
TTAGAAGAAGTTTATTGGGAGCACTTTGGAATGATGGACAATCCTAAATATGCCCTAGCAGCTATAAAAAAGATAGAAGTATATAATAGAAATAAAATATTGATAGGTGACAGGTTGATTGCCAGCTTTGAATACTCAAATAACCAGGTTGATTTTGAGCTTGCTGACTACTTTATAGATAAGTTCCTTAGGTAAAAGCAATAAATAGTTAAAAATACTCCAAATATTTGGTAAAATATATTTATTGATAAAAAAAGCTAGGAGGGGACTTATGGAAAAACCTGTTTTAGTCATTATGGCTGCTGGTATGGGAAGCAGGTATGGTGGACTTAAACAAATCGACCCTATAGACAAAGAAGGAAATATCATAATGGATTATTCTATTTATGATGCTGTAAGGGCTGGATTTGAAAAGGTAATATTTATAATAAAAAAGGAAAATGAAAAGGACTTTAGAGAGGCTATTGGTGATAGGATATCTGACAAGATAGAAGTCAAATACGTCTTCCAGGAAATGACAGACATACCTAAAGGATGTATTTTGCCTGAAGATAGGGTTAAACCTTTGGGAACAGCTCACGCTATATATAGTGCAAGAGAAGAAATTTCAGGTCCTTTTGCAGTGATAAATGCAGATGACTATTATGGCAAGGATGCCTTCGAGAAGATATTTAACTTCTTATCTACTACACAAGATGATGAAAAATATAGGTATACCATGGTGGCCTATAGGCTTGCAAACACCGTTACAGACAATGGTTATGTATCTAGAGGCATCTGTGAAGTAGACAAGGATAACTACCTTAAAGACATAGTTGAAAGAACCAGGATAGAAAAGAGAGCAAATTCAATTGAATACTCAGAAGATGATGGAAAAACATGGGCAAGACTTGACGATGACAGGCTGGTTTCAATGAACATGTGGGGTTTTTCAAGGTCCATCCTTGATGAAATAGAAAAAGGTTTTGGAGACTTTTTTGAAAATGCTATAAAAGAAAATCCTTTGAAGGCAGAATATTTTCTACCATCAGTAGTAGCAAACCTTCTAGCAAAGGACCTAGCAAGCGTAAAAGTCCTAAACTCAGAAGATAAGTGGTATGGAATAACATATAAGGAAGATAAGCCTACCATAGTAAAGGCGATTCAAGATATGAAGGATAGAGGAGTATACCCTCAAGGCCTTTGGAAATAGTTGAAAGAAGACCAGGGGATATTGCCGTAGTATACTGTGACACAAGTCTAGCTGAAAAAGACTTGGGTTGGGTAGCCCAATTAAGCGTTGATGATATGTGCAGGGACGCATGGAACTGGCAAAGTAAAAACCCAAATGGTTATGACGACTAAAAAAGTACTAAATAAAACCTAAATGAATAAAAAGAAGAAAGTAGTGTTGCAGAATGACTAAAAAGCATTCTGCAATACTATTTTTTTTGAGATATTTTGCAACAGCCCCTTACACATATATTCATATAACTTCCTAACCCAACTTCTTTAATTCTTCTTCTAAAATATCGCAGGCTTCTTGGAAGGAGTAGGCCATGTGGCCAAATTTTTCAACTGCGCCTAGGATGTAGTGGTTCATGCCAACGGTTGGAACATAGTACTTGTTGGCAGATGGGATACGGATATCAGAATGTATACCGATTATAATTTTTGTATCTGTGTAAAGGGCGATGCCAAGCTCACAGGCTACACCGGTGTCATTGTCAGATAAATCTGCAATGAAAATGTCACAATCTTCTACAGCCTTGGTATCCCCCTCATAAATTTCAATAGAAGTGGGAAGGCTTTGCTTATTCTCATTGAAAGGCTGTTCAATAGGGTTAAAAATATCAAGTTGAGGGAACCTCTCTCTTAAAATCTTACCTTCAAGTTTTCTTTGATTAACTTGGGCTTCATTAAATAGGGAGCCAGCTAAATATAGTTTCATAAAACCTCCTAGAGTTTTAAGAATATTATAACAGAAGAAGAAAAAAGTACATAAAAAAGACTGTCATAAGACAGCCTAATTTTGCTAATGATTTAATTATCTTGTGTAAACGTCTATGTGGTTACCGTAAGTTCCTCTATCATAAACCTTACCCATATATCCAAATGGAGTAGGTAGGATAGTTCCCCTAGGTCTGTCGTTAGCTAATACGATATAACCATCGCCATCAGCAACAAATCCGCCGGCATTCACGTGTCTTCCAGGTATCCTTAAACCGCCACCAGGTAATACGCTTTGAGAATAGTAAGTATACTTGTATCCTCCCCAGTTTATTACTCCATGGAAGGTTAAGTCTCTTAGAGAATATAGGTTAGCTGAACCTGAAGTACTTGCTATATATGGTCTAGCCTTTGTACCAACTTCAACTATCCTGTCCTTAGGTGACCTGATTTTATCTTTAGAGATAAGGGTCTTTTCTTTTCCATCATACTTGAAGACGCTTCTTATAATTCCTGTTTGTCCAGCTTGAATTACTGAGCTTTCTCCCTTGTACATAGAAGAGTTATTTCTAGTGATAGTTTTATTTTCGATTATTTCGTCTTCAACTAGCTTTTGACCAACTAACTCTTTTTGAGTTACAGGCTTTTTAGTGATCTTTTCATCAACCCTGCTAGTATCTAAAAGCTTGCCGTTTTTGAAGGTCTTAGCAAATGTAACTATTTGCTCTCCATTTGCACCCTTTTGAGTAACCTTCTTGTCACCGTAGGCAATATCCATACTTGGTGTAGCTTCAACCTTGAACTTTATAGCTTCCTTCTTAGTAAATCTTTCTTCCTTGTAGTAGTCAACTGTAACTACTTCAACATTTTTTAAGTTTGTATCCTTTGAAGGTGAAACTATATCATCCTTATCTAATTTGATATTTTCTTCTTCTAATAAGTCGCCAACTGTATCAGCAAAAGTTGTAACATTTACAGTATGACCTCCATTAGAAAGGCTAATATTTTTTTCTGTGTTGATATCAATTACCATTTCATTTTCGATTTTATCGTCCATATTGTAATTGATTTGAGAACCTTCTATAAAGGTATATCCAATATCTTCAAGGACCTGTGCAACACTTTTTGCACTAGTTTCAATCTTTAAGTTTTCGTTATCTATGGATAATTCAACACTTTTAGGCTGTTGTGCAACACTTATTGAGCTTACAGCCACACTTAGAGCCGCTATAGATAAACCAGCGATAAGTGATTTTTTTAAATTGTTATTTTCCATAATTCCTCCGTGTTTTTCTTGAATGATAGGATAATAATCTTTATCTGACCCGATGTCAATATTTTTGTAATAATTTAGTAACTTTTACCTAGTGATAAATAATATTTACCCTGGGAAATGCCTTGATTTCAATGGTTACAGAAAAGTTACAAGAAATATAAAATATATTTAATAAATGGACTTTTTAGGAAGGCTAAGTAGCCAGATTAAAGCTTTTAATAATTAATAAAATAAAGGTAAAATGCTATTTTGATTAAAATAATCTAAAACATAATTAATATATTTAGAAAAATCTATTATAAAAATTGATTTTATTAATATTTATCTTAACAATAATAAAAATAGTGATATAATAAGGCTAAGAGGTGACTTATGAAAAATAAAAGCTTATATGAATGTCCAGTATGTGACCATGAATTGACTATAAAAACATACGAATGCAAGCACTGTGGTACTAAGATAGAAGGGGACTTTGAGATAGACAAGTTCTCAAGACTTACTAAGGAAGAAAAAGACTTTATAGAGCTTTTCGTTATGAAAAGAGGTTCTATAAAAGAGATAGAAAAAGAGCTAAATATTTCTTATCCAACGGTAAGAAATAAACTTGATAGTGTGATTTCCGCCCTTGGATACAAGGTAGAAAAGAATAGTTCAAGACTTGAAATTCTGCAAATGCTAGACAGGGGCGAGATAAGTTCAGAAGAGGCCCAAAGGCTTTTGAATAAATTAAATGAATAGGAGGAAAAAATGACTGAAGAAAAGAAATTAATCCTAAAGATGTTAAAAGAAGGAATAATTACAGAAGATGAAGCTATAAAGCTTTTGGATGCCATTAAGGACCCTGAAGATGATAAGACATCAAAAGCTCAAAATAGAGGCAATAAAGATGGTAGAGAGGGCTTTGACACAAGGGATCTTGAACGTAAATTTGAAAAATTCACTCAAAATATGGCAAGTGGAATAGATAATCTAGTTCAAAAGACTAGCGAAAAGCTAAGAAACCTTCAATTCGATTATGACTTTGATATGTCATATGATGGAGATAGCATAATATCTTTTGGCAATATGAAGTCAAAAATAGATAGGACATATACTATAGATTTGAAGCCAGATAAGGATATCAACCTGGACATAAATAACTACAATGGTAATACAAAATTAAGTCCAAGTGACCTAGACAAGGTTCAAATAAGGGCTCACATTAAATATAATGACAGGTATGTAGATGAGAATTACGAATTTGTAAAATACTTTTTTGATGGGGATAGCTTGGTTATTAAGGCTGATTCAAGAGATGTAAAGAAGGAAGCATTTTCTGTGAATATGGAAGTGATGTTACCAAAAAAAATCTACAAGAAGGTAAACTTAAATTCATCTAATGGAAATATCGAGCTTGGTGGCCTTGAATTCGAAGAAGTGTATGGTAAAAGTGCCAATGGAAGTTTCTGGGCTTATAATTTAGATGCAAGATATTTAGGTGCTAGGACTGTTAATGGTGGCGTAAATGTAGAAGATTCCAAGATTAAGCAAGTGAAACTTGAGTCTGTTAATGGCA
>CAYFNZ010000042.1:4860-8063 GCA_964344625.1 uncultured Peptoniphilaceae bacterium
TGTTAATGGCAATATATATATAAGAGGGGATTTAAATAGTACAAGATATCTTAAGGTAAATAGCTTGAATGCTTCTGTTAATATAGATGCTAAAGACCTAAATAGGGCGTGTAAACTTTACTGCAAGGCAAATTCGCATTCCCTTGACAGGATGAACTTAGGAACAAAATTTGATATCATAGAAAAAAATAGAAGGGAGCTTTTAGCAACTACACATGATTATAAGGAAGATGATTTAGAAAGCTTAAACATTGAAGTAAAAATTCAAAACGGCAGCATAAATGTAAATATTTAGAATAGCTAGAATCTGCACAGTAATCATATTTGTAATAAAATTCAGAATTATTAGTTGTATACATGGTTCTTTTATCAAATATATAAAATCACTTTTTCCTATATTGAGTTTTAAAATATAGGAAAAAGTGGCTTTTTGTTTAATTAATAATATCTTCGTATTTTTCAATATTTTTTGCCCTTATTTTGGCCATGCTTCTTTGATCTAAAGCTAAAAGTAGGACTGCTACAAGTATTAGTCCACAGGCTAATAGTTTGATTGGACCAACTTCTTCTCCAAAAAGACTAACACCAAGGACTATGGTTGTGATCGGTTCAAGGGTAGCAAGGACACTTGTAGTGGTAGCTCCCAAGTGGGATATGGCAAGTTGGGTGAACATGGTGCCCAAGAAGGTCAGCATGATGGAAATTAAAAATATTAAGGCCCATCCTTTTAGGGCGATTTCTGTGATAACCAACTTATTAAAAACCAGGGTCAATGAACCTAAAAATATTGCAGAAATTACGCAGGAATAATACAAAATTACTATACTTTCAAGCTTCAATACTCCTGATTTTGCCATATATATAATGTAAAATGAATAGGCTATACCGGATACCAAGGCAAGGCTTATGCCTAGCAAGAAGTTTGAGCTTCCACTTTTAAAGTCTATAAATAGCATTATCCCTATAAGTGAACAAGCTACAGCTAGTTTTCTCAACCCACTCATATATTCCTTAAATATAATAACCGATAAGACGGCAACTATCGATGGATATATAAAGTGGATGCTTGTGGCAAGTGAGACTGGTATGTAGTTATAGCTTATGTAAAGGACGGTTAAAGATAGGCAAGTCCCAAATACATTCATAAGGATTAATTTAAGTAGTTGGTCCTTGGATATTTTAAGTGAAATCCTCCTAAACTTTATGTAGAAAAACAAAAAGGGGAGCACTAAGAGATTTCTAACAAAAGCCATCATCATTGAATTGTTGCCCATTTGATAGGTTATGGTTATAAGTATGGGCGATAGGCCAAATGATATCGCTGAAATTATTGCAAAAAATATACCTTTTAATTTATTCACATCAATTTCTTCTACTTTCTATAAGTTCATTATTTTTATAATACAAGCAGACTTCTTTGTATTTGCCATCATATATGCTTAAGATGTCGTCCATTGAATCAGACTTTGTTTTTTCTTTTTTAAATTCATCATAGTCTTGGAAGTATAGCTTTCCTTCTTTATTAATAGGACAAAGCTTACCGGTAAATGCCCTTGCGGTATATAAGATACCTACTAATCTTTCATCATTATCATAATCATACCAGACTATAATTCCATCCATTGTAAGATCAGAGACGTCCAAATCGGTTTCTTCCTTAGCTTCCCTTATTGCAGCTTCTTCAAAAGTCTCGAAAGCTTCTACTTTTCCACCCGGAAAGGTAAGACCTTCCCAACCATATTTTTTAACTTTATCAAGGACTACGACTTCATTATCATTGAAAATCCTAATCATATTCATCATAATTGTTTTCATAAGCATTCTCCGTAAAAAATATTACAAAAAGAGTATACCATAAGTATATATAGTATAATATGCTTAAATCAATAATAAGTGAAGGATATAAGTTTAATATGAAGGATAAATTAGAATTAGATATAATTGATTTAACAACTGAGGGAAAGGGCCTTGCTAAGCATGAGCAGCTTACGTATTTTGTCGATGGGGCGAAAATTGGACAAAGGGTCTTGGCTCAGGTTACGGACTACAAGAAGAACTTTTGCTTGGCTGAGACCCTAGAAGTCCTAAAAGAAAGCCCTTTTATTGAGGAGGCTCTTTGTCCATATGCAAATATTTGTGATGGATGTAATTTTCAAGATATTGCATACGAAAGACAGGTTGAATTCAAGAAGTCTTCTATAATAAATTCAATAAATAGGATATCGAGAGAAAACCTATCAGACATTAATTTTGAAAGGGCCCCTCAAAGGTATCACTACAGAAACAAGGTAGAACTTAAGGTAAGCCCTTTTGGCCATTTATCCTATTTTTCTAGGAAAACCAATGACCACCTAGCTATCAAAGAATGCATAATAGCCAATCAAAAGATAAATACCATAATAGACCTAGTTCAAGACCAAATCTATAAGCATGAGATAAGAGGCTATGACTCAAGAAAAAACTACGGACTATTAAAAAGTGTGACAATCAGGGCGACCAAAAAGGGTCAATCCATGCTAGTCCTGGTCTTTAATGAAGAGAAAAACCTAGAAGCATTTTACAAGGCTTTAGAAGAATCAAAAGAAATAGACAGCCTATATATCTGTGTGAATTCAAAGAAAAACAACTACAAGATAACAAGACCCCGCCTGATTTTTGGCAAGGAAAAAATCCTTGAAACTATGGGAGACAAGGACTTTCTAATCTCACCAAAATCATTCTTCCAAGTAAACACAGACCAGGCTTACAAAATCTACTCAGATATAAAAGACATAATAAAAGAAATAAAACCATCCCTACTAATAGACCTATATAGTGGAATTTCAACCACATCAATCATCCTATCAGATACGGTCGACAAAATAGTCTCAGTAGAATTAGTAGCAGATGCGGTAAAAGATGCCAAGGAAAATGCCATCATAAACAAGGTCTCAAACATAGACTTCCTACAAGGTGACGCCGGCCAGATAATCAACAAACTCGACTTAAGCAAAGACAACACCATGCTCCTAGTCGACCCACCAAGAAAAGGCCTAGACCCAAATATCATAAGCCAGATAGGCAAATCAGCCATCAACCAAATAGCCTACATCTCCTGCAACCCAGCAACCCTAGCAAGAGACATAAAAGAATTCAAAAAATACGGATTCAAGCTAGAAAGCATCAAAGGCTATGACATGTTTGTGAATACTTTGCACGTTGAG
>CAYFNZ010000043.1:0-7569 GCA_964344625.1 uncultured Peptoniphilaceae bacterium
AGAGCTCTCTCAAGTCAGCTTTTATATAATACTACTCGTAGATATTATTGTCAAGTGTTTTTTAATAAAAAATATTCGTTTATCTTACGATCTAGCAAATCTCCCATTTCATTAAGGATTTTTGGGTCTGGCTTATCCATATATATACTATATATGTACTGGCTAGCACCCTTTATATATCCAAGATCATAATAATATTCTTCATTTTCAATGTAATAGTTTTGATGTTCATCATTTACTATAAACTTGATAAAGGAACTTATTTCTTTTTTATTTGGCATTTCTGCTGTAAGATCCCTATAAGTATTCTTATACTTATTTAATTCTCTCGCAATATTTATAGTTTCTGATGTATTTAGAGTACCATTTTCTTTGTTAAGGTTGAACTCCCTTTTAAGAAAACTATCAAATTTCATCTTAGTCTTATCACTTATTAGCCTTCTAAGCATATTTTCTGCAGTTTGATCATTTTTAGCTAATGATAATTTCATTATTTCTTTAATATCAAATGTTAGCCCTACTGATTTTTTACTAAAATATGAGGAGGATTCACTTAAATCTCCTTCTAGGACTGAAACTTTTTCATCTGAGCCTATTGTTTTATTTTCTATCATCCTCATAACCGACATATTTACTAGTAAATTATCAATTTGAGAGTATTTTCTTTTATTTTTATCATTTAGTCCAAACTTATTACCAGTTTCCAAGGCTATTATACTTATAGATAAATCATCTGTCTTTACTTTCTTATCAGATAAGTATTGTTTTAGAACTAGGGATAGGTACTTATCAAAAGTCATCTCGGTCATGTCATTCCACCTATAAAAGTCTTTTTCTATATACTTTTGACCTATTTCATAGTTGTTGTCCATTATGAAGTTTTGGTTGACATGGTTCATTCTTTTTAAATGCGACGATGCTATTGTATACCTTCCTCTATAGGCAGAGGTAAAATTATCCCTTCTTCTCCTTTTGATTAATACAAATGAAATGATTAATAGAAATATAAGTATAATTACAAGTATTAGCTTACTTTTTGATGATTTCTTTTTTCTTTTAGCTTTTTCTTTTCTTTCCATCTTAGCATCTCAGCTTATTCTACTTTATCTATATAGGCTCCATAGCCTTCTTCTTCCATCTTTTCAAGAGGAATAAATCTTAGACTTGCTCCGTTTATACAGTATCTTAGCCCCCCTTTTTCTTCTGGTCCATCATTGAATACATGTCCTAGGTGGGAGTCGGCATTTTTACTTCTTACCTCTACCCTGGTTCTACCTGTTAAAAAATCATCTTCAAAGTAGTTTATGTTTTTTTCTATTGGCTTACTAAATGATGGCCATCCACAACCAGCATTGAATTTATCTGTGGATGAGAATAAGGGCTCTCCTGAAATGATATCTACGTATATTCCTTTTTCATAGAAATTATCGTACTCACTAGTAAATGGTAGTTCTGTCTTGTTTTCTTGGGTGACTTGGTATTGTAGTTCGGTCAGTTCTTCTTTTAATTTAGTGGTGTCTTTTTTTTCTTCTGCTGCATCTTCTGCTAATGAAAGGTCTACATGGCAGTAGCCGCCAGGATTTTTTTCTAAGTATTTTTGGTGGTATTCTTCTGCCGCAAAAAAGTTTTTAAGGGGAAGATTTTCAACTTGAATCTTCTTTGTGTATTTTTCTTGGTTGTCCCTTATATATAAAGAGACAATTTCCTTATCCCATGGGTTTGTTGAATAAACACCTGTCCTATATTGGCTTCCAACATCAGCTCCTTGTTTATTAAATGATGTAGGATCAATAATCCTAAAAAGTTGGTCTAATACTTGATTTAAGTGAATTACCTGGTCATCATAAATCACTTTTACAGTTTCAGCAAAGCCTGTTTTGCCACTACATACTTGTTCATAGGTAGGATTATCAATCGTTCCATTGGCATAACCTACTTCAGTTTCTAAGATTCCATTTAATTTATCAAAAAATGCTTGGACGCCCCAAAAGCATCCACCTGCAAGATATATTGTTTTTTCCATCTGTCCTCCGCACTAATTAATTTAACCTTTTATTTCCTTATATCTTTTTATATTTTCTTCTGACAAGAATTCATAAGCCGAAGATACTTCTTTAAATTTATCTGCAGCGCCTGGATCCTTGTTAATATCTGGGTGATATTTCTTCGCAAGTTTTCTATATTGTAATTTAACCTGATAAATGTCTGTGTCTGGTGAAAGGTCCAGAACTCTACATGCATTTTCATATTGGTTCACAAAGTCTGAATAAGGGTTATAGGCTCCTCTTCCGCCTTGGTAGGACCCGTCCCCATTTTGATAGCCACCTTGGTAAGAGCCATATCCACTTTGACCTTGTCTGAAAAATTCTTCGAAAGTTTTTCTCCAGTATTCTTCTTGAGCTCTTTGTCTTTCTTCTTGAGCCCTCCTAAATGCTTCTTCTCTCCTTCTTCTTTCATCATCTTCTTGTCTCTTATATTTATCAGAGTAGTGAGAAAATGAGCCTCTAGAGTTCTTATTTAATCTATAGTAGTCTGCGTTATCGTATAGGGTTTCTGTTGAAATATACCTAAAATATTTCAAGGCAGACACCGCCCTAGTTCCCAAAAATGGGAGTATCAGCAAGACTAAGATAATCAAGAATAAGGTCGTACCAAAGGGTGTGAGCAAAAATAGTAGCATAGGCGGAAATGCAATAGATATAAATACTATCACTAATATTAAGGGCATAAATAGCCTTCTTAACTCCGAACCTATATTAACTATAAAATCAACTATGATAATAAGCATTTTAAGGAGCCAATCTACAGCCCTTGCAATGCCAAATAAGATATTTCCCCAAATCTTTTTCATTTTTAATTTATCGCATGACTGTCAACTGAATTATACAAGTTGTAGTAAACTCCTCTTTTTGCTAGGAGGTCTTCATGCTTTCCTTTCTCTTCAATTCCTTTATCTGTAAGTATTATGATTTCATCTGAATTTATTATCGTAGATAGCCTATGGGCGATTGTGATGGTTGTTCTTCCTTGAGATAGTCTTTCCAAAGAATTTTGAACTAACTTTTCACTTTTATTGTCTAGGGCAGATGTTGCCTCATCAAGAATTAGAATAGGTGGGTTTTTCAAGAATACCCTGGCTATACTGATTCTTTGTTTTTGGCCACCTGAAAGCTTCACTCCCCTTTCTCCGACATAGGTATCGATGCCATTTGGAAGGTCATCAATAAATTCTATAGCACCCGCAAGCTCTGCCGCTTTTATTACTTCAGAATCACTTGCATCTGCCTTACCATAACGAATGTTATCGGCTATAGTTCCACTAAAAAGATAAACATCTTGATGAACAATTCCGATGTTATTTCTTAATGAATGGAGCCTAATGTCTCTAACATCTATCCCGTCTATTGTGATTGATCCCTTGTCTACTTCATAAAATCTTGGTATCAAATTGGTAAGAGTGGTTTTTCCTCCACCTGAAGGTCCGACTAGGGCCACTTTTTTTCCTGATTCAATTACTAGATCAATTCCATCAAGTACAGTTTTCTTGTCATCTTTTTCATTATATGAAAATGTTACATCATCAAAAACTATTTGGCCTTTAACATCTTCTAGGTCAATAGCATTGTCCCTGTCCTTTATCTCTGGCTCTGTATCCATAATTTCAACAAATCTTTCAATGCCTGTCATTCCTCTTTCGAAAATTTCAGAAAAGTCCACTATCCTGATAACCGTATTTAACAGCGATGTCGTATACATTATATACATTACAAAATCACCAGGCTTGATTGAACCCTTTATTAGAAGGTTTCCGCCGACAACTAGGACTACCATGTACATGCAAGCATCTAAAAATCTTGTTATCATATGGAATTTTGCAAGAACAGTGTAAAATGATTTTTTAATATCTAAGAACCTGTGGTTGTTTATTTCAAACTTTTCAAGTTCCATATCCTCATTGGCAAAGGACCTGATAACTTTAATCCCCAATAAGGAATCTTCTATGCCAGCATTTATCTCTCCAATTTGATGTCTTTGGTCCTTCTGAGTCTTTCTCATCCTGGTCCTTACTTTCTTTGTTAGAACCATCATCAATGGAAGCATTACAAACATCAAGAGAGTAAGTGAAATATTTATTCTTACTAAAACTATAAAAGATATAGTAATCTTCACAGCTGCTGATAGCATTTCTTCCGGAAAATGGTGGGAAAACTCTGTAACATCAAACAAGTCTGTGGTAACTCTTGCAATGAGCTGACCAATTTTCGTATTCGAGAAAAATTCGTCATCTAAAATCTGAACATGGGTAAAGACATCCCTTCTCATGTCTTTTTCTATCATAGCTCCCATGATGTGGCCCCATTTTTGCATGAAAAATGATGCGAATATTTCTATTGACTTAAGTCCAAGATAAAGCAAGGATATAGTCAATAAAAATCTAAAGCTTAATACTTCAGTATCTGATGTTGCCTTATTAGTAATCGTTCCAATTATGATTGGTAAGGTTAATTCTGATACAATCGTAAAGATTGAAGCTGACATGTCAGCAAAAAATATTTTCTTGTAGGGCTTATAGTAGGGCAAAAAGCGCCCTAATAAGTCTTTGTTTGATTTTCTGTTATTATCCTTGTACATTTCAACTCCTTAGTTATAATATTATATATAAAATAATTGCAATTAACAATTTATCTGGAGGATTTAATGAGAAAAACCGTTCTAATTACCGGCGCTTCAAGAGGTATTGGTAGGGCTACTGCCCTATTGCTTGACGATACAAGCCTCAACGTTGCTATAAACTACAAGAAAGAGGAAGAAAAGGCTCAAGAAGTTGTCACAATTCTTAGAGATAGGGGCTTAAATGCTATAGCAGTCCAAGCTGATATTTCAGACTTTGGCCAAGTAGAAAAAATGTTTAGCACAATTGAGGAAACCTTTGGTAGTGTTGACATACTTGTAAATAATGCTGGCATTTCTTCAATGAGTCAATGTCAAGATGTAAGTCTAGAATCTTGGAGAGATACCTTCAAGACAAATGTTGACGGTCTTTTTCATTGTACCAAATTAGCTATACCCAATATGATCTCTAATAAATATGGGATAATAGTAAACATCGCCTCTATTTGGGGCCAAACAGGGGCCCCTATGGAATCCCATTACGGGGCAAGCAAGGGTGCTGTAATCGCATATACCAAGTCTCTTGCAAGGGAACTTGGCCCATCAAATATAAGGGTCAATGCCGTTTCTCCTGGTTGCATTGAAACAGATATGTTAAATGGTGTTTCTAAAAGAGCCCTAGAAGCCTTCGCCCAAGAAGTTCCTCTTGGAAGACTAGGCAAAGCCGAAGAAGTTGGTCAAGTTATTAAATTCTTAATCTCTGATCAAGCTTCTTACATAACAGGACAAGTAATAAATGTTAATGGTGGATATTTAGATTAAATTGATTTTGCTTTAATTAGTAAAAATAAAAATTGAAAGGAAAAAAATGAACTTACAAACAAGATTTGCAATTTTTACCGCTAAGTCAACAAAGGCTTTTATGCAGCTTTTGAAAAAACAAGCTACACTTTTTCCAGGACATTTAGCGGAAAAAATAGATAAAGATATACTAAAAAATATTGATACTCCAAAAACAATTTATGGAGTAACTGGCACAAATGGAAAAACTACTACTTCCAATTTGATAGCTGATATCTTAGATATATTAGATGTTTCATATACTTCTAATAGGATTGGCTCAAATGTCAAAGGCGGTATAGTAACCAGCCTTATAAATAGTAATAAACTATTTGGCGGAAACTACAAACAAGCAGCCGTTCTGGAAATTGATGAACTTTGGTCTAGAGAAATTCTAAAAGATTTAGACCTCACAAGTCTTACAATTACAAACTTATTCCAAGACTCATACGAGAGAAATGCTAATATATTTTATATCAAAAGAAGACTAGAGCAAGCGATTAAGCCCAATACTAAACTTATTTTGAATGCTTCTGATCCCATATCTTCAGATTTAAATTTAGACAATGAAAAAATTTATTATGATGTAATGAACATTTTCAATGACGAGGAGAGGAAATCTTCTAGGATAAATGACATGATATACTGTCCAAAATGCGGGTCAAAAATTGAATGGCATTTCAATAGATACCACCACCTAGGTTCTTTCTCATGCCCTAGTTGTGGTTTCACTAACCATAAGGCAGACTATCTTGTTGAGTCATTTAATGAAACTAATAACACAATAATTGTAAATGAAAGAGGAAATAGAGTTGAGCTTCCTATTATTCAAAAAGTAATAGAGAGCGTATATAATCAAGTTGCAGTGTACGCCACCTTAAGGGAGGCTGGATATTCATCTCAAGATTTAGCTAATGCTATGTCCGAGATTAAAATCATAGAATCCAGATATTTAACTGAACATGAAGGAAATAAAGAAATAGTCAGTCTTGTTCAAAAAGGCTATAATCCAGTTTCTATTTCAAGACTTTTCGACAATATTTCAAAATATGATAGCAAGAATAAGACCATTATCAGCCTTTCACAAAACCTTGAGTCAAAATACCTTGACCATAGGAGTCCTGGTTGGGCATGGTCAGTTGATTTTCAATATATAAAAAATAAAGTAGATAAAATAATTGTTTTATCAAGGCATTATCCAGAAATTTACTTAGCTATGATTATGGCAGGCTTGGATAAGGATAAGATTATCTTGGCAGAGGATGAAGAGGATATTATTAATCACATTGACTTTTCAAAAGAAGAGACCATTTTCATAACCCACGATATAGAAAAAGAAAATATCGCCCAAGGCAAGTTAATTTCTGATTTGATTAAAGAGAAAGCGAGCAAATAGTGAATATAGAAATACTTTTTAAAGAATTATATATATACGGAGAAGATGCGAATGCCAGATATCTTGAAATGATGTTTGAAAAGCATAATATCATTAACACTACCTTTAATGACACCCCATATTTCGTAAACAATCGTCCTGATTTAATATTTATTGATGCCATTAGTGAATATTTTTTAGATAAGATTGTAGAAAAACTTATGCCTTACAGAGAAAGATTAAAAGACCTTATCGAAGACGGGGTTCATATAATAATTATGAATAACGCTATGGATATCTTTGGAAAGAAGCTTAGAATTACTGGATTTGATCAAGACATTCAAGGTAAATGCCTAGGGCTTCTAAACTATACCACTCATAGGGACTATGATAATAGGCATGCTAGATTAGCAATTGCAGATTTTAAAGGTTGTGAGCTTGTAGGCCACAATATGGGCTTTTCTCAATACTATTATGAAGATGAAAATGACCACCTTTATAAGACAAGTGCAGGCTATGGTTTTAATAAAAAAACTAGACTTGGAGGATTTAACTATAAAAACGTCTATTGCACCGAACTTGTTGGTGAGATGTTTATGATAAACCCACCCCTATCAAAAATGTTATTAAAAAAATTAGGACAAGAAGAAATCCTTCCCTATGATAGCTATGTAAATGAAATATATAACTACAGATTAAGAAACATGAAAAAAGACCCAATTGTAAATGGTCCAATATAAATG
>CAYFNZ010000044.1:0-7359 GCA_964344625.1 uncultured Peptoniphilaceae bacterium
CCATCAGATATACTACGTCTGTCATAGTACTTTCTAAAATCATAGAAACATTTTTACCACGTCTGGTCAAGTACTTTTTAAATAAAAAATCCCCATTTTAAGCTCACCCTAAAAATATCAGGAGCTCAAAATGAGGCAGCAAAATAAATTAACTTGTTTTTGTCTCCATAAGCCTTCTTACCGTCTCACTTATGGCAATAAAGGCCTTATCCGGGTCAGAAATAGACCTAACTGACTTATCCATTGGGCACATATCTGTCAAATCCCTGTTCTTAATAAAGGGTTGGATACTTGTATACTCATAATACACCCCGTTTTCCCTAAATAAGTCCACAGCTTCCTTACTTATAAGTCTGGCATAGATTTCCCTTACCCCCAATTTTAGGTATAAAAGAGCAGCTGCCTTGCCTACCACTTTATCGGCAGCAGAAAAGCCTCTGACATCCTCCTTGCTTCTTATCAGGTCTAAAAGTGGCTTTACCCCCCTGTCATTGGACTTTATAATCCTGTCATCCTTAATAAGGACAAATTTCAAATTCTCATCTATTAAAAGTTCTTTGACCTTGTCTAATTCCTTACTCATTATCTCCCTCGTAAATTTTGTAAATATATAAACAGATTTTCATGTAAAATGCTATTTTTTAAGACTTTTAAGTCTCTAACTGATATACTTATTTTAACATTAAAGAGGTGAAATATGATAAATAACACAAAAAATCTCATTGAGTTTTTAATGAAAACCTATATAAAAAACGTAGATGTAGCTGTAGACATGACAGCTGGCAATGGCCATGACTGCAAAAATATTTTAGAGCTTACTGGGGCAAAAAAGCTCTACGCTTTTGATATCCAAGAAGAAGCCAAGGCTTCTAGCCTGGCCCTTCTAGAAAAGTCTGGCCTCGACCTAAGTGGCTTTAGCTTCATACTTGATAGTCACGAGAATATAGGCCTATATGTTAAGGAAAAAGTTGATTTGGCTATATATAACTTAGGATATTTACCTAAGTCTGACCATAGGGTAACCACTCAATACCAAAAGGTTTTAAGGAGTCTAGATAGTCTTTTAGAAATCTTAAATGACAATGCCGTAGTGCTTTTTACCTTCTATCCAGGCCATGATGAAGGCCAAAAGGAAAGCCTTTTTATACCAGAATACTTAGAAAAACTTGACCAAAAATCATTTAGTATTTTAAAATTTGAATTTATAAACCAAAAGAATAAGCCACCTTTTTCAATCATGCTACAAAAAAGAAAGGCTTAAATCAAAAATTTATTTAAATAAGAGGTAATTATGAAGAAAAAATTTCTAGTTATTATTTCCTTAATATGTTTTTGTTTTATTCTCGCATCTTGTAGCCTCCAAAGCGAGGACACCATGACCATAGCCGAAAACTTCTCAGGCTCTAGGGTAATCAGCCTTAAGCTTGAAAAAAAAGATGCCCACCTAATAAAGGGCGGCCTAGAAGGTCTTAGCGATTTTCTAAAATCCCAGGTTATAGACCCCCTAGAGGTTAATGTAAGTAGCCCTACAAAAGATAAGCTTGAAGCTCAAATAATCCTAAGATTTGACGGCCTTGATGACTACATAAAAAAAGTTACCTACCTATATGAGCTTTCTGGAAATGACCAAAAACCAGCTACTAAATTTAATTCATCTAATAGAAACATTTTCACTAAGGGGCTAGACTTTTATGATGATGTGAATAGCGAAAAACTCCTTGCCTATCTCCTAAATAAGGGCATAGAAGATGGAATAATAGAGGAAAAAAACAGGGATAAGATTTTTTCCTCACCTAGCTATAGCTTGGTATACAAGGGGGATAGGATATTAACTAAATCCGGCAAGGGTCCTTATCAAATAAAAAACTTTGAATACCTTGGGCCTAGCACTTACTTAATGTCTACTTCCATGCAGGATACTAGGACTTGGACTAGGGTTTTTAGCCTAGTCTTTCCAGCTGGTGTATATGAAAAAATCGATTTTGACTGGAAAACTACCTTGGTCAAGGACCCTAAGATTTTCGACCTAGGTCCTAAAAATACAGAAGACTCCTCAGGAAGGTCTCAAGTAATTTACAAGTTTGCCCTGGAAAATGCTAGCCTTGATGAAATCGCCGAGGCTTCATCAGACTTCCTTCAAGCCAAGGACCTTGTTGATTTAAGCCTTGAAAAAAATACCGAGACATTTTCAATCGACTATAAAATTAAAGAAAAGCTTGAAAACTTTGATGATGCCAATGACCTATCCCTTGTGTCCATCTATTACACAAGACCAAAGACCAGGGATTTGCACTATCCAGTTTCTGGCGACTATCAAAAGGAATTATCAGAAAGCAAGGATATCATCGTCCTACAAAAAGATGACCTCCTAAAAGCTTATGATAATACTATTAAAATTCAACCAAAATTCGAAAAGGCTGATATTGAAACCAAGATTAACCTTGACCTAAGCCTAGAAAAGGAAATAAAAATCTTTAAGGGGACAGATTTTTATGCCAACATGGGAAGTGACCTCCTTTCTGAGTATCTGACCAAATATGATATCCAAACCAGTGACGACTCAAGAGAGATAATAGTTAGGTATGGCGGCCAGGATTTTGAAAAGAAAAATCTCTTATTTTTCGATAAAAACCCGGAAATAAGCATCACTGAATCAGGCCTTTTCGGCTATGTGATAGACTATAAAGACTCATCTAAACTAAACAAATTCACCCTAGATGAAGTAAAACAAAACTTTTTAGGCCCTAGCCTATCTAAGGTGAGTAAAAAGAAGCTAAGCTTCTCGGAAAATACTTTTGATAATGAGATTGCAGTAAAGGGAACCAGCACTGCAAATATCTTATTTTTCTCCTTTATAGCCTTGCTGCTTATAGGATTAGGCATATATATTTACGTTAAAAAGAGAAAGGATAAGAAGCTTAAAGAAGAATTTTATGACGACCCTAAACCTTCAGAAGAAAAAGACCCTAGACAAACCCAACCAATCCCCGTTATAAATAACCTAGATTTGTTAGATGAAGATAAGAAAACTATAAATAATAAAGAAGGAGATAAAAATGACTGATTTAGATAATAAACTAGTACCAAGTAAAAAAAGGATAGCCCTTGTAGCCCATGACGGCCTAAAGCACAAGCTATTTCAATGGATGCAAGACCACAAGGACCTTTGGATGGACCATGAGCTTTGTGGTACTGGAACCACCTCTTCTATCATAAGGGAAAAATTTAAGGTAGATATTAAGTCCTATTTAAGTGGTCCCTTGGGTGGAGACCAACAATTGGGGGCTGCGATAGCCCAAGGCCAAATTGATGTCCTAATCTTCTTTTGGGACCCCCTACAAGCTCAGCCTCACGATCCAGATGTAAAGGCTCTTTTAAGGATTGCCGTCCTATATGATGTGCCTGTTGCCATGAGTCCAAGTGCGGCTACGATTCTTTTGTCCTCACCTTTTATGGGCAAAGAATATGTAAAGAAAATCTACGATGCAGACCATGAAATTAAGGATAGAATTGAAAAATTTAAGTAATTTTTTGTACAAATCAAGTTAAACTTTTATATTATCTGATATAATAAGGACTATATAAAAAAGGAGACTTATATGATTTTAAAAATTCTATTAATTATATCAGCCTCAATTATGACCTTGTACAGCCTGTACTATGTCTATGTGGCTATAAATTTTTTCAATGTAAAAAAAGTCTATCCAGATACTGATAAATACAATAAGTTCGCCATCTTAGTGGCTGCTAGAAACGAAGAAAAAGTTATCGGTAACTTAGTCGAATCCCTGCTTGGCCAGGACTATCCCAAGGATAGATTTGATGTTATAGTAATGCCAAATAACTGCAAGGATGATACCAAGGGAGCAGCTGAAAGGGCTGGAGCTCTTACATTTGAGCCCCCTCTTCCAGTAAAGAGCAAGGGCGAGGTCCTACACCAAACCTTTGACTACCTGCTAAAAGAAAAAGACTATGATGCCTTCATAATCTTTGATGCAGACAACCTAGCAGATAAAAACTTTGTAAAAGAAATGAACAAGGCCCTTGAAGCTGGTTATGGTGCTGCAACAGGCCTTAGGGACAGTAAAAACCCTTATAAGACCTATATGTCATCATCCTACACCCTATTTTACTTGATATTTGACGTATTCTACAATGGGGCTAGGTCAGCCCTAGGTATGAACTGCCTAATAACTGGGACAGGCTTTATGATTTCAAGGGAAATACTAGAAGCAATGGGTGGCTGGAACACCTATTCCATTACTGAAGATGTGGAACTTACCTTGCAACTATCTTGCATGGGTCAAGCAATAGCCTACGTTCCTAGAGCTATAACCTATGACGAACAGCCTGAAGACAACAAACAAGCTTGGAATCAAAGGCTTCGTTGGTCAATCGGTTCCCAACAAAACTTTAAACTTATGGGACGTAAACTCTTAGATGCCCACAAGCATAACAAGGGCAAAAACGTCTTAGACATGTATATTATGCTACTTGCAACCCATATGCAAATATATGGCTTCCTAGTGGGGATTTTTGGACTTGTAGTCCTATTCTTTACCAACTTTAATGCCTTCTTATTCTGGGCAATCTTCTCAGTTGCAGGCCTTTTATTAGTCCAAGCACTAATAAGTGTACTCTGTCTAAGATTCCTTAAAAAGCCTATAAGGCCAATGCTAAAGGGAATACTTACAATATGGTGGTTTACCCTATCCTGGATACCAATTCACATAATCGCCCTTTTCAATGACGACATAGAATGGGAGGAAATTGAACATAAGGGTTAAGAAAAAATATAATTTACTAAAAATTGGGGGCCTGATTATTTGCAATCAAGGCCCCCAATATATATTTTAAGACTTATTTATTTTTTGATTCTTCTAGGTTCTTGTAGTAGCAATCTACACACAAGGACTCATATTCAATCTTTTCATCATCATCTATGGCCACTTGGTCGCCTTCAAAAACGAACTTTCCATTGACCTTTCTTCCATTTAATACGGCTTTTTTACCACACCTACAAATAGTTTTTAACTCCTCTAAGCTGTGGGCTATAAGTAAAAGCCTTCTGGATCCAGGAAATCCCTTTGTTTGGAAATCTGTCCTTAGTCCATAACAAATTACCGGCACATTCTTCTTCGATGCTATCGCCATAAGCTGGTCCACTTGGCCTTCTGTCAAAAATTGGGCCTCATCAACCAAAATACAAGAAATCTTTTCTCCACCACATATGTCATCAAAAAGGTCAAATACATTATCTTGAGCCTTTATAAGCCTGTCGACCTTTCTTTGAACGCCCAGCCTTGAAATAAGCTTGTTGTCCCCTTTAGTATCTATAGAAGGCTTTAAAAGTCTAACTTTCATGCCTCTTTCTTCGTAATTGTGAGCCACCTGCATAAGAGCAGTAGACTTTCCTGAATTCATAGCCCCATATCTAAAATATAATTTAGCCAAAATCTTCACCTCTTTTTTAATGCTAACTTAAATTATATAATAGGAGAAATAAATTAGCCAATATAATTATTATAATAACATTTTAATCCACAAGCTATCGGCTATGGTATAATAAAAAATGGAGGTTAAAATGGAACAAAATATTTTAAATGCATTTATAATTTCTGCCCTTGCTGGTCTTACTACCATGCTAGGAACAGTAATGCTATTTTTTACAAAGAAAACTAATACAAAGTTTTTATCAGCTTCCTTAGGATTTTCCGCAGGAGCCATGATATTTATTTCTTTTGTAGATATTATTCCCAAGGCAATAGACCAACTAAAGACTGTCTATGACCACAGACCGGCCCTTGGACTTACCATGGCTGCATTTTTCGGTGGCATGGTCATCATGGCCTTAATCGACAAGTTTATTCCTGAAGAGAATAACCCTCACGAAATGAAATCAGAAAAGACAATTGAAGATGTTTATCAAAAATCAGAAGAAGAGGATAGGACCCACCACATGGACCAAGATACTTCTGCTTTAAAAAAAGTCGGCGTATTTACAGCACTTGCAATAGCAATCCACAACTTTCCAGAAGGTATCGCAACCTTCCTATCAAGTGTTCAAGACCCTAGTCTTGGCATCCCTATAGCTGTAGCTATTGCAATCCACAACATACCTGAAGGTATTTCAGTTGCCGTACCCGTATATTACGGCTCAGGAAGCAAAAAAGAAGCCTTTCTTTACTCCTTCCTATCAGGAATAGCAGAACCAATTGGAGGCCTATTTGCCTACTTCATCTTTTTAGACCACGCATCTCCAACCATGATTGGGATAGTCTTTGCTGCAGTTTCCGGAATTATGGCCTTTATCTCTCTAGATGAACTCCTACCAGCTGCAGAGGAATATGGAAACCACCACACCGCCATGTATGGAACAATCTTTGGCATGGTATTTATGGCACTTTCACTATTCCTATTAGCCTAAAATCTTATAAGTACACAAAAGACTTGGTAATTTCAACCAAGTCTTTTTATATTTATCATCCAAGGATATTATCACAGAAATTTGAGATAATGGCTAATTATGTAGCAAAAAAGGGACTAGATTTTCACCTAGTCCCCATAATTGAAATTCTAATTATTCAATAATCTTTGATACAACGCCTGAAGCTACTGTTCTTCCACCTTCTCTAACAGCGAATCTTAATCCTTCTTCGATAGCGATTGGGCTGATAAGAGTGATAGTAAATGTAGCATTGTCCCCAGGCATAACCATTTCAACGCCTTCAGCTAATTGGATATCTCCAGTAACGTCAGTTGTTCTGAAATAGAATTGTGGTCTATATCCTGAGAAGAATGGAGTGTGTCTTCCACCTTCTTCTTTAGTTAATACGTAAACTTCACCTTCGAATTTTGTGTGTGGGTGAATTGTACCTGGTTTAGCTAAAACTTGTCCTCTTTCGATATCATCTCTTGTAACACCTCTTAAAAGTGCTCCGATGTTATCTCCAGCTTCAGCAAGGTCTAATTGCTTTCTAAACATTTCAACACCAGTTACTACTACGTCAGATGGCTTTTCAGTTAAACCAACGATTTGAACTGTATCACCAACTCTTACTGTACCTCTTTCTACTCTACCTGTAGCTACTGTACCTCTACCTGTGATTGAGAATACGTCTTCTACTGGCATGATGAATGGCTTGTCAGTATCTCTTTCTGGAGTTGGAATCCACTCGTCAACAGCTTCCATAAGCTTAACGATCTTGTCTCCCCATTCTCCGTCTGGATCTTCAAGAGCCTTTAATCCTGAACCTACTAAGATTGGAGTATTGTCTCCGTCATAGTCGTATTCGCTTAATAGGTCTCTAACTTCCATTTCAACTAATTCGATTAGTTCTGGGTCGTCAACTTGGTCTT
>CAYFNZ010000045.1:0-6923 GCA_964344625.1 uncultured Peptoniphilaceae bacterium
AAACAGGTGATTCAGGTGTTATCATGAGTGTAATAGCTCTAGTTCTTGCGGTAGGAGTACTATCCTTCGTAATAAAGATGAAAAAAACTAACAAATAGGGATAATAAATAAAAGAGGTAGTGTCGTAGAATGATTTTTTAGTCATTCTGCAACACCACCTTAATTTTATATTTGTATATAATCTTTAGATTATACTAACTGTTTAGAGCTTTCATAAGAAAATCTATGTCTAGTCCGTGAACAGCAGCGGCTTGCTCAAGAGTTTCAACCTGACTAGCAGGGCAACCGATACAACCCAAACCAAAGTTCATAAGGGTTCCTAGGGCCCTAGGTTTAATTCTGATTACCTCATTTATTCTCATATCTTTTGTGATTAAGACTTCTTCTCTTTCCATCTAATTCACCTCCCTGTACAGGTTAATTATACCCATTATAAAGAATTTTCACAAGAGCGAAAAATAGTGAAAATAAGAAAAGTAAGTATTGACTTTACTACTTACATGGTTTATAATATTAAATTTATTTGACTTAGTCATTATAGTATGCTAATATATATTTATTATACTGAGAATAAAGAAAGTTAGGTGATGTGATGAAAAAGTCGGAAGCGCTAGCTGCAATCAGGAATGAAGTTGAGACCAACATCGGTAAAAAGGTAGTATTAAAGGCCGATAAGGGAAGAAAAAGAATTATTACTAAAGAGGGCTATATCGAGAATGCATTTCCGAATTTGTTTACCATAAAGGTTAATAACGAATTTGATGAAGAAAGAACAGTATCTTACACATACTCAGATGTGCTTACTTCTACAGTAAAAATAAAAATAGTAAGTTAGTTATCTAAGGGCTTTTATAAAGCCCTTTTATTGTTACCGTAAAATTGATATTATATTGATATTATACATGTGAGTAGATATAGGAATACAAGAAATACAAATTTTTTACTAAGAGGTAGATATGGACGATAGATATATAGGGGTTTTCGACTCTGGCCTAGGCGGCATGACAGTTTTACAAGAGTTAACAAAGCTTATGCCCAATGAAAGATTTATTTTTTTAGCGGATACAAAAAGAAGTCCCTATGGTGAAAAAAGTGAAGAAGACCTATATAAGATTGTCTTTAGCAATATAGAATACTTGATTTCAAGGGGGGTAAAGGCTGTAGTTTTTGCCTGCAATACGGCTAGTTCTCTTGACCTAGACTTGATTAGAAAAAAATATGACCTACCAATAATCACAGCCCTAGAGGCAACTCTTGAAGATATAGGCCCTAATGATGACAAAATACTTGTTGCTGCTACAGAAGCGACCATAAGAAGTAAAAAGCATAAGACCCTGATAGAAAAAAACTTTCCCCATGCAAGAGTCCAAGGAATAGCCTGTAAAGACATAGTTTCTACTATGGAATTTGAAGACCCATCATTTGAAGATACACTAAATATAGTGGGTGGCTACCTAGAAGAATATAGGGACCAGGGTTTTGATACGCTGGTATTGGGATGTACCCATTATCCTATTTGGGAAGAGCAATTTAGCCTGCTTATGCCGGAAGCAAGGATTGTAAATCCTGCCCATGCCACTGCTATATTGACTAAAAAGGCCCTAAGTGACCACGATATCTTGTGTAAGGAATCTGATAGACCTACAAGAGAAGATCTCTATCTTATTACATCAGACAAGGATGTTTTTATAGACAAGATAAAAAAGATATTTGGAATAAGCCTTAAAAACGTTGAAAAAGTTAGCATAAATTAAGGATTTCATCTTTAAATGAACACCTATATATAGTATAATAAATTAGAATTTGAAATTACCGGAGAGGGTTTACATAGATGAAAGATAATTTAGCTATCAGACAAATAAATAGAAAGAGAAAAAGATATATAAGACAAAAGCAAAGGAGACTAAAATTAGCTTCACTTGGTTTAGTAGCTGTATTTGCCTTTATTTTTGTTATTAGACCACATATAGGTCAAAATAATACTGCCAAGGCAGACTCGGCTGAACTTCTATCAAGAAATGCCATCAAAAAAGATGACCTAGGCCTAGGGGACCAAGAAGTTAAAGAAGCCCCAGCTATGCTTCAAGATAATTTGCTAGCAGAAGAAGGCGAGAACAAGGTTGAGAAGCCAAGTGACCAAGACGGTCAATATAGCCAAGAAGACCAAGGATTTTCAGATATTTTAAAAGCCTATAAGATAGCCAAAGAAGATTCGTTAATCTACAAGGATAAGTCCATGGAATCTAAGCCTTTTGCAACAGCTAAGCAAGGCGAATACTTAAAGTTTTATGGATTTGAATCCAACTGGGCTAAGGTTTCATACAAGAATTCTATCGGCTACATAAAAAGTGACCTATTATTAAAAATTCAAGACAATGTCATGACCGTAAGAGATGGAATCTTATTTGTAGATAAGAACCACATTGTCGCATCTGATTTTGTAGGTGGCTTTGATGTTGAAGCTGAAAACTCTTTATTAATAGCTATAGAAGCCATGAAAAGAGAAGGTTTAGAAGTAGGAGTTGGCAGAAGGTATACATCTTTTGAAGATGAGAAAAATTACATAAGTAATTCAAAGGGTGAGCACAAACTTCCTGATGAATATACTAGTGAATTACGTACCGGATTTGCAGTAGAACTTCACAGCTTAAAGACCGATCCTAGGATAGAAGATGATTTTTTTGATAAGGATGCAGGTAAATGGGTAAAAAATAATATGCATAGGTTTGGCTTTATCCTAAGATACCCTCAAGGTAAAGAAGATATAACAGGATTTGAAGCAAACCAACACATATTTAGGTACGTTGGTGTAGAAGCTGCACAATACATGTACGAAAATGATTTAACAATGGAAGAATATTTTAAATAATAATACTTAAATCAGAATCAGTTAACTCTGATTCTGAATTTTTTTGAGGAGAAATTATGTACGACTTTGATGAATTGCTAAGCGGCCTATATGGTTCTTGTTTAGAAAATGAGCCGATGTCAAACCACACTACATTTAGGGTAGGTGGACCGGCAGACCTATTGATTATGCCGAATTCAGAACAAGATATAATTGAAATAGTTAAATATTGCAAGGATAAAGAAATTCCTTTTATAGTAATAGGCAATGGCTCCAACCTGCTTGTAACCGACAAGGGGATCAGGGGGGTAGTTATTAAGCTTGGAAAGAACTTTTCTGAAATTAAATTTGATGGAGACAAGGTGATAGCTCAATCAGGGGCCCTTCTTTCAACCGTTGCCAAGAAGTCTTTTAAGCATTCTTTAACAGGCATGGAAGAAATTTCAGGTATCCCAGGTTCAATAGGCGGGGCTATTATGATGAATGCCGGAGCCTACGGCGGGGAAATGTCTTTTGTGACTTCAAGGGTCAGGTGCCTAGACAAAAAGGGCGAGGTTCTTGAATTTACCAAGGACCAAATGGACTTTGCCTACAGGCAGTCTGTGGTTTCAAAAAGAGACCTCATAGTTTTAGATGTTGAGCTGGAACTTAAAAAAGGCGACTTTGATAAAATCATGGAAAGTTTTAAGGACTTTGATACTAGAAGAACTACCAAGCAGCCCCTAGACAGGTATTCCGCAGGATCTACATTTAAAAGACCTGAGGGCCACTACGCATCAAAGCTGATAGATGATGCAGGACTTAGAGGATTTTCCTATAAGAGGGCCCAAGTCTCAGAAAAACACTGCGGCTTCATAATCAACACAGGGGATGCGACTTATGAGGAAGTCATTACCTTAATTCACCAGGTTCAAGACATAGTAAAAGACAAGTTTGATGTTTCACTAGAAACAGAAGTTAAAATAATTGGGGAAAATGATGAAGATTTTGACTGATTTTCATACCCACACCATTTATTCTAAAAATAACCATGGCAAGGGAACCATCAGGGAAAATGCTCAAGCTGCCTTAGATAGAGGCCTAAAAGAGTTGTGGATTACCGATCACGGTCCATCCCATATCATGTTTGGTATAAAAAGAAGTAAGTTTGAAGAAGTAAGAAAAGAAATCGACAAGTTAAACCTTGAATACCAGGGAAGATTAAAGCTTTATTTTGGCGTAGAGTCCAACGTCATGTCCTACAAGGGGACAAATGATATAAAACCTGAAGAATTAAGCCTCCTAGATGGGGTTAACCTGGGCTTTCACTACGGGATAATAAATCCAGACTTAAAATCATTTTTCTATTTTTGGATAGCAAACCCCCTAGCCAAAATCTTCAAATCTATGAAGCCTTGGATTAGGGAAAAAAACACCGATGCCCTAATAAACATAATAAAAAACAATAAAATCCAAATCATTACCCATCCGGGAGACAAGGTTCCTGTTAATATCAAGAGGTTAGCTGAAGCCTGTCAAAAATATGGGACTGCTTTGGAAATCAACTCATCTCATGAAAACCTTAGTGTAGATGATTTAGAAGAAATAAAAGATATGGAAGTCTTACTTTCAATTGGATCTGATGCCCATAGTCCTAGGAGGATAGGGGACTTTGAAAAGGCTTTAAAAAGATTGGAAGAAGTAGGCATTTCCCATGATAGAATAATAAATTTAAAAGCGTAATTTATTTTGGGAGGGAATATATGGAACTAGTGATAATTACAGGTATGAGTGGGGCTGGTAAAACCGCCGTTTTAAACCTTTGTCAAGATAACGGATACTACACTCTAGATAACCTGCCTCCTAAATTGATTAAAGATGTGATTGCCCTACTAAGAGGGGCCAAGGTTTCGAAGGATAAATTGGCCTTGGTTATTGATATAAGGGGCGGAGAATTTTTTAAGGACCTATATGAAGAAATAGAGCACTTAAAAAATGAAAAAGATATAAATTTAAAGATAATTTTTATAGATGCCTCTGACGAGGTCATTTTAAAAAGATATAAGGAATTGAGAAGGCCCCATCCTCAAGGAAAGGGCATGACCCTGCTTCAAGCTATAAAAAGTGAAAGACATGAACTTTTGAAGTTAAGGGAGATGGCAGATTTTTATGTTGACACCAGCTATTCAAATCTTCCGAAATTACAATATACTATAGGAAAGATTTTGGGCAATGATTCCAGGTTTTTAATTCAATTTGTAAGCTTTGGATTTAAAAATGGTATCTTGAAAGAAGCGGACTTCGTCTTTGACGTAAGATTTACCCCAAACCCATTCTATATTAAGGACCTAAAGGACTTAAATGGCATGGATGCCAAGGTAAGGGACTTTGTCATGGCGGACGATAATGTTATTGACTTTATAGATAAGGTTGAAGATTTAATCCTACCGCTTATCTCAAACTTTGAAAAACAAGGAAAGTCATCCCTGATGATAGGAATTGGCTGTACTGGTGGCAAGCATAGGTCAGTAGCGATTGCTGAGGAGCTAAACCGAAGATTTAAGGATGGAAATATTAATTCTGAAATCTACAACAGAGATAGGAATATGTGGTAAAATAATAAGAAGTATATTTACAACATATAGAACGGAGGTGGCTTGATGAAGGAAAATAGCGCCGGTGGCGTAGTTATCAAAGATGGGAAAATTCTTTTGCTTAAGAAATACTTTGGTGACTGGGTCCTTCCTAAGGGAAAGATAGAAAAGGAAGAAACCACATCAATCACCGCTTTAAGAGAGGTTCGTGAAGAATCAGGGGTAGTTGCTGAAATCGTCAAGAGAGTAGGCTTTGCAAAATATATATATTATAACCAATCTTCTGAGAAGGTTTATAAAAGGGTAGATTATTATTTGATGAATTACAAAGAAGGTCAGCCAACGCCTCAAAAAGAAGAGGGATTCGCCTCCGCTGAATTCCATGACTTCGAAAAAGCGATTGATTTATTGAAACATGAATCAGAGAAAAAAATGGTGGAGAATGCCATTCGTATTTATCGAAAGAAAAAGGAAGGTAGATAATGTCATTTTCAAATGATATTAGAACTGAGATAAGTAAGCGAAAAATTTATAGTGACCTGGAAGCTCTTATAGAGCTATCCGCAATACTAAAGACAAATGCGAGCATTTCCTTGAGAAATGCTTTTTTCAATATAAATTTTACGACAGAAAACATCGATGTATCTAAAAGAATATATAAACTAATAGAAAAAATTTACGGCTATGAGCCAACTGTATCATTTGTAAAAAATGATAACATACAAAAAGATGGAATTTATACCATATCTATAGAAGACGAATCCGTAGTCAATGCCCTCCTATCAAGTGCAGGTATAGACCTTTACGGAAATTACACTATAAATATGAACACCCTTTATCAAAGGTTGGAAGACGAAAAGGACAACAAGAAGGGGGCATATATTAGAGGAGCCTTTTTAGGAGCTGGCAGCATGGTGGATCCGCAAAAGAGCTACCACCTAGAAATGATATTTTCAAAATCAGAAGATTATATATTTACCAAAAATATATTAGACGACCTAAACCTTAGCCCTTTAATAAATGAAAGAAGGGACAAATATGTCCTATATTATAAGGACTCTGAAAAAATATCAGACTTTCTTAACGTAATAGGGGCGACCAATAGCATGTTGGAGCTGGAAAACATTAGGGCTATGAAGGATGTAAGAAATAATGTAAATAGACAGGTAAACTGTGACACCGCAAATATAAACAAGACCTTGACAGCTGCTATGAAGCAAATTCAACATATAAATTATATTATAGATAAAAAAGGACTAAACTTTTTAGACGAGAGTCTAAGGTCAGTAGCAAAGGCCAGATTAGAAAGGCCGGATATATCTCTTAAAGAGCTAGGTAAATATATAGAACCAGAGCTTTCAAAGTCAGGTGTAAGCCATAGGTTAAAGAAGATAGAGGACTTGTATAATAGCTTATTAGAAGAAGAAAAATAAATTATCAAAAAAAGCTTGACAATAATATCTACGAGTAGTATTATATAAAAGCTGACTTGAGAGAGCTCT
>CAYFNZ010000046.1:0-6611 GCA_964344625.1 uncultured Peptoniphilaceae bacterium
ATACTCTAAAAGATTTAAATGAAAATGGTCTTAATATTTTAGAGTAAGCACTAACTAAGAATATTAAAATTCAAGTAATGGAGTATAGTTAGAAATATGTCTAAAAATCCTAATTATGAGATAAAAGCAATTCAGCAAAAGATGGTAGAAACCCTTTTCTATTTTCAAGATTTTTGCGAAACACATGACTTGCATTTTACGCTTGCTGGGGGGTCATGTCTCGGTGCAGTCCGTCATCAAGGCATAATTCCTTGGGATGATGATATTGATGTCTTCATGCTTCGCAAAGATTACGAGAAGTTAATTCAATTATGGAATAAATATGCAGATACTTCCAGATATTCATGTTTAAGATCAAATGATCAATACAATATCCATCATGCTGCAACAGAAATCCGGGACAATCATACAACCTTTATCACGACATATACACAAGATTTAGATATAAATCAGGGTGTTATGATTGATGTCATCCCTATTGACTATGTTGCTAATTCTATCTTCAAACGCTATAAACAGATCTTTTACGCTCTACTCTTCGCCTGTTTTAATTTCCAACGCTTACCCAAGCATAAAAGTGGATTTACAAAAAAGCTCACACAAATTGCTCTCACTTTAGTGAAGTCTTTTGACAAAAGATATAAAATTTGGAAACACTGTGAAGATAGGTTCATCAAATTAGGGAAAAAAAATAATGGTCAAGTAGCTTCTTTTATTGAAGGCTTAAAAATTATACGCCAAGTTTTTCCCGAAGAATGGATCACTGAACCAAGTTATTTAGATTTTGAGGGGAGAAAAATGCCTGTTCCACAAGACTATCATCAATGGTTAAAGATGTCATATGGTGATTATATGACACCGCCTCCTCTGAATGATAGAGATTTGCGCCATGATATTATTTTTGCTGACATGGACAATAGCTATTTAAAGTATAAAGGCATATATTATTGTATGAACTTAAAAAAGGATTAAATATGTTTAAAAAGTTAAGAAGTGCATTTTCAACCAGAAAAGCAATGCAGAGCACACCACCAAGTGATATCGTGCATGAGCTTAGTACTGAAGAAATGAAACAATTACATGATTGCTTTCTGGAAATTTTAAAGGATATTGACAAAGTATGTTCAAAGCATGATATTTGTTATCTAGCTGCTGGAGGAACTGCTTTGGGTTCAGTCCGACATAAAGGATTTATCCCCTGGGATGATGATGTTGATATTTTAATGCCGCATGATGATTTAAAAAAATTTATAGAGATATTTGATGAAGAATTAAGTGGCAAGTACGAGATGACAGCCCCTAATTCACCCTACCCTTTAGAGAGTATGATTTCAGCTGTTTATAAGAAGAATACTTTGAAAGCAAGTTTTTCAACTTATAAAACTCCTTTTCCACAAGGTATTCATATTGATATTTTCCCAATTGAGAAAGTGCCGAAAAATCCCATTGTTCGTTTTTTAAAAGGCTATACAGCAATGGCATTGCAATATCTTGCAGTCTCAGCTTTATTTTATAAATATAGAAACCCACAAAAAAAAGAATTATTCTATCAAACTGCTGCCGGAAAGTTCAATTATAATTTAAGATGTTTTGTA
Source organism: uncultured Peptoniphilaceae bacterium (assembly GCA_964344625.1). GTDB lineage: Bacteria > Bacillota > Clostridia > Tissierellales > Peptoniphilaceae > JAAYEL01. Next base: position 1,596 of record CAYFNZ010000046.1, read on the forward strand.
GGATTTTTGACTTCCTTTATGTCTCCGGAAAAGTGGGGTAATGCTTTTGATAATTATGTACAATGGCATCGCGATTCCGATTTATGGGGAGTCCCTACCGATATGGGACATTATTTTGGGCATATTATGCCCAAAGAAGTGTACTTTCCAGCTCAAAAAGGTCCTTTTGAAGACTTTCAAATCAATTTACCCGCAGATACGGACGCCTATTTGAAAAATCAATACGGTGACTATATGCGAATTCCAGATGAATCTGAGCGCGAAAAACATTACTCTGTCGGTTTCAGTGTTAATCTCGAAAAAGACAGAGCAGAAGGTAAGATTTTATGAGCAAAAAATTAGATAAGGATCTTAACCCAATTGATATCGTCGTGCCTTGGGTAGATGGCAGCGATCCTGACTGGCTAAGTTTGAAAAAGCAATATACTCCGAGCAGTATGTGTGATACTGATGAATCTCGATATCGTGCATCTGATACGTTCAAATATTGGTTTAGGGCGATTGAAAAAAATGCTCCTTGGGTACATAAGGTGCATTTTTTAACATTTAGACATGTTCCTGAATGGCTTAATATAGATCATCCTAAACTACAAATTGTGCAGCATCAGGATTTTATTCCACAGAAGTATTTACCTACTTTCAGTTCCCATGTGATTGAAATGAATTTACATCACATTCCTGGTTTAGCCTCCCAGTTTATTTACTTCAATGATGATGTCTTTTTAATAAAAGAATCTCGAAGAGAAGATTTCTTCCGTAATGATTTACCTATGGATGCAGCAATTTTAGGTATGATTAAAAATAATCATGTTGAAAATTTTATGCCATATATTATGCTTAATATGATGGCAATTATCAATATGAATTTTGATAAAAACAATGTGATAAAAAATCATTTAGGTAAATGGTTTAGCTTTAAATATCGCAAACTTCTTTTAAACAATTTATATTTAATGCCTTTTTCATCTTTCACTGGATTTAGAAATTTCCATACTGCTACTCCTTTTTTAAAGGAAACAATTCAAGAGGTATGGTCTACAATTCCAGAAATAATGCAAAAAGTATGCAAGAATAAATTTAGATCAAAAGAAGATATTAATCAGTATATATTCAGATATTGGCAATTGGCAAAAGGTCAATTTATTCCACATAAGATAAATTCTGCATATATCACAATGGGAAAGTTTAATCGTAAGCAATTAACTCAAATTTTAAATAATAAACATTATCTTACTGTTTGTATCAACGATGACCCTGGCGATTTTAACTTTGATTCTGACAGCAAGATGATTGAACAAGAGTTAAACCAAATTCTTCCAGATAAATCTAGTTTTGAAAGATAGGATATATATGAAATTTTCAAGAACAAAAAATATTTTTCGCAATACATTTTGGGGGATTATTTATAGAACTGTTACTTTACTGGGTCCTTTTTTAGTTAAAACATTAATTATTTATAAATTAGGAGATGAATATAATGGTTTAAGTAGTTTATTTACATCTATTTTAACCGTCTTAAATTTAAGTAATTTAGGATTTAGCTCATCTCTCGTCTATATGATGTACAAAGCTGTAGCTGAGGATGATACCGATACATTGTGCGCTCTTTTGAATTTTTTTAGAAAAGCTTATAAATATGTCGGGTTAGCTATTTTAACTATGGGTATTGCTATTATGCCTATCTTACCCAAACTAATATCCGGCGGTTATCCAGCAGATATCAATTTGTATATCTTATTTGCCATTTATTTGTTAGAAACATCTCTCGGTTACTTAATGTTTGCCTATAATACTGCACTTTTTTCAGCCTATCAAAGAGAGGATACGATTCACAAAATAAATACTATCAGATACTTTTTTCAATACACTCTACAATGCTTATCTTTAGTGATTTTTGCTAACTATTATGCTTATATTGTCATTTTACCATTGATGGTCATTCCTAATAATATAGCTATATATATAGTTGCTAAAAAGCAATATCCGAAAATTAAATGCAAAGGAAAAATTAGCACTGAAGATGCCAAAAGTTTAAAGAAACGAGTTATTACTCTTTTTGGACATAAAGTCGGTAGTACTGTTTTAGTCAGTATAGACAGTATGATTATATCTTCTTTTCTAGGTTTAATAACACTATCAAATTATAGTAATTATTACTATATCTTAGTGGCAGTCAATGGCATCATTGAGATATTTACAAATGGCAGTATGGCTAGTATTGGCAATAAATTAATTACAGATACTAAAGAGTCGAATTATCGTACATTTATGACTATGTCGTATACTTGGATTACAATCGTTGGATTTTCAGCCGCCTACATGCTGACTCTTTATCAACCGTTTATAGCTATATGGGTAGGTTCGGAACGTCTACTGAGTGATGGCATTATGGCTTTGATCGTAATTTACTTTTATTCCTGGATGTTTCGTATTATGCAGCTTACCTATCGGGACGCAGCAGGCTTGTGGACAAAAGATTGGTTAAAACCATATGTCGGAATGATCATCAATCTAATCGGTAGTATTTTAATGGTCAAGTTAACAAATAGTATCGTTGGTGTCTTAATTCCAACTACATTTGTATTTTTTGCTATTTATTTTCCTTGGGAGGCAAAAACAATTTTTAAATATGAATTTAATAAATCGCCAAATCAATATTATAAAAGAATTATCATACAAACATGTATCGTCCTAATTGGTGCAGGAGCATCTTATTTAGCCTGTATCTTCATTTATCCTTCGCATAATCTATTGGCTTTGCCCGTAAGGTTATTTATAACAACAATTATTTTTGGTATTATATGGTGGATTTGTACCAGAAATTCGGAGGAATATAAAGGGTTTACATCTCTATTGAGTGGTATCTTGCAAAGAAAAAGGAGAGTATAATATGTTAAATTTTACTGTTGGTCCAGTATTATCAAGCAAAAAAGTTAGAGAGATTGGTAGAAAACAGGTTCCCTATTTCAGAACAGCAGAGTTTTCTGCGATTATGAAGGAAAATGAGCAATTAATAAAATCTTTTGCCCAGGCTTCTGACGATGCTAGAGTTGTCTTTATAACGGGTTCAGGAACAGCCTCTATGGAAGCTGCTGTTATGAATTGCTTCACCCCAAAAGATAAAGTCTTAGTTATTAATGGAGGCACATTCGGAAAAAGATTTACCCAAATATGTCAAATCCACCAAATCCCCTATACAGAAATTATTCCCAAACCTTACCATGGAATAACTGAAGAAGACTTGAAACCATATCATAATCAAGGTTATACAGGGTTTTTAGTAAATATTGATGAGACTTCAAAGGGTGTTTTATATGATATTCATCTAATCAGTGACTTTTGCAAGAAGAATCATTTATTCTTAATTGTCGATTCAATCAGCTCCTTTCTTTGCGATCCCTTAAATATGGAAGAAATGGAAGTAGATATATTAATTACAGGCTCTCAAAAGGCTTTGGCCTGCCCGCCTGGAATTTCAGTGATTGTACTTTCACCAGAAGCAATTAAAAGAGTAGAATCCAATCAAGTCAACAGCTTATATTTTGATCTCAAAAACGCCTTGAAAGATGGAGAAAGAGGGCAAACTCCATTTACACCTGCAGTAGGTATATTACTACAAATTAATCAACGTTTAAAAGATATTGAAGAACAAGGCGGAGTAGAGTCTGAAATTAAAAGAATCAAAGATCTAGCCATAGATTTCAGAAAAAAAATTGCTGATTTACCTTTTGAAATTGTTTCTAAATCACTCCCTAATGCAGTAACACCTTTACATCCTTTAAATGTATCCGCCTATGATATCTTTTTAACCTTAAAAGATGAATATAATATTTGGGTTTGTCCAAATGGTGGCGAAGAAGCCGAAAAAATATTTAGGGTAGGACATATCGGAGCATTGCAAAAAGAAGATAATCAAGTTTTAATAGATGCTTTATTTGATATGAAAAAAAGAGGCCTAATCTAGGAGTGTTACATGAAAAAAGTCATTACATATGGCACATATGACGTGCTACATTACGGTCATATCAGATTATTAGAACGGGCAAAAGCCTTGGGCGATTATCTTATTGTAGGTGTAACCTCTGATGATTTTGATATGGTTCGCGGCAAAATAAATGTTAAACAACCTTTGGCGAAGAGAATGCAAGCTGTCCGAGATTTAGGGATAGCTGACGAAATTATTGTCGAAGAATATGAAGGACAGAAAATTGATGATATTAGACAAAAAGACATTGATATTTTTACTGTCGGCTCCGATTGGAAAGGTTATTTTGATTATCTTAAAGAATATTGTGAAGTCATTTATTTAGATCGAACAGAAGGAGTTTCTAGTTCTGAAATTAGAAAAAACAATAATACCATTCGTCTAGGCTTTATCGGTAGTAATGCAAACCGTATACTCAAAAAATACTATCAAGAAAGTCAACTTGTAAACGGAGCAAAGGTCGTCGGGGTTTATAACATGGGAAATCCCATAGATGACATAGATGATAAAGTAAATTTATATAATTCTATGAGTACCCTACTGGATGTCTGTGATGCCGTTTATATTGTATCTAATCCTGATCAACATTATCAACATATTAAAGAAGCTTTGATACGGGGAAAACATGTTTTATGCGAGTCACCTCTAACATTAAAAAAAGAGCAAAGTGTTGAATTATATAGATTAGCTGAAGAAAAAAAATTAGTTTTGATGGATGCTATCAAGACAGCTTATTCAACAGCCTACAACAGGCTTTATGTTTTAGCAAAAAGTGGTCAGATTGGTCAAATTGTTTCAGTTGATGCTGTTTGTACAAGTCTTGCTGATACGAAAGATCTGGGAAAGATGCTGGCTAATTCTTGGAATAGTATTTGCTCATGGGGTCCTACGGCCCTCTTACCTGTCTTTCAGCTATTAGGGACGGAGTACAAAAATAAAAGCATTGCAACATCCTACCTTGATGAAGATAAGAAATATGATGCTTTTACAAGAATTAACTTTATTTATGACAATGCCATAGCCAGTATTAC
>CAYFNZ010000047.1:0-5815 GCA_964344625.1 uncultured Peptoniphilaceae bacterium
ATATGAATAAATTAGCTTGACTAAAAAAGATTGAGGTTATATAATTTCGATAATTTATAAAATAGGAGGAATAATTATGAAGGGTAAATTATCGAAATTATTAGCTACGCTGCTGGCAGCAGTTCTATTGCTTTCAGCTTGTGGTGGAGGAAACTCCAATGAAGCTGGCGGCCAAGGTGATAATGAGAAAGGATCTAAACAAGAGATTACAGTTATCAAGAATACAGATCTTTTATCTATGGACTCATCTGTGGCAACTGATGGGACATCATTTGAAGTTCTTGGAGCAGTTCAAGAAGGTTTATATGTTTTAGGGGAAAATGGTATAGAAGTTGAAGCTTTAGTAGATAAGGCTGAAATGAGTGAAGACGGTCTTACCTATACATTTACATTAAAGGATGCTAAGTGGTCTAATGGAGATCCAATTACAGCCAACGACTTCGTATTTGCTTGGAGGCGTTTAGTTGATCCAGATACTGCATCAGATTATTCATTCATAGCGGATACAGCTGGTATATTAAATGCAGCGGAAATCTCAGCTGGTGAAAAGAAACCTGAAGAATTAGGGGTAAAGGCTCTTGATGAAAAGACCTTGGAAGTTAAGCTATACAAGCAAGTACCTTTCTTCAAGAAAGTATTAGCTTTCGGATCTTTCCTACCACTAAATGAAAAGTATGTAACTGAAAAAGGTGCAGACTATGCGAAAACTCCAGAAAGCATGATATACAGTGGCCCATTTAAGATGACAGAATGGATTGCCGGCAACAGGTTTAAGGCAGTTAAGAATGAAAATTACCACGATGCAGATGCAGTTAAGCTTGATTCAATTACTTGGAAGGTAGTAAAGGAATATCAAACAGCTGCCCTAGAATTTGACACAGGCGCTGCTGATTTCGTAAGAATAAGTGGTGAATTAATTGATAAATACAAGGGCGACTCTAGGTTGGAAAAAGCCCTAGGCGGCTATTTATGGTACCTAGTTTCAGGTCCTAAGGTAAAGGAACTGGACAATGCCAACCTTAAACTTGCAATCGCCAATGCGATTAATAGAGAAGAACTTGCCAACCAAGTCCTAAAGGATGGGGCAAGAGGGGCTTCGGGCTTTATACCTAAGGAACTAGCAGCATCACCAAGTGGAACAGACTTTAGACAAGATGCAGGAGAAGACTTCTTCAATGAAGGACCTGAAAAGGCTAGAGAATATGGTAAGAAGGCCTTTGAAGAACTAGGAATAGATAAGCTTGAATTAGAATTGCTATTTGAAGATGCTGAAGAATCAAAGAAGGTTGCAGAATACCTTCAAAATGATATTCAAGAAGATATAGACGGATTGACAATTACACTTAAGAGCCAACCAAAGAAGTCAAGACTTGAATTACAAAATAATGGCGACTTCCAATTGTCACTTCACAGATGGGGACCTGACTATCCAGATCCAATGACTTACTTGGACCTATACTTAACAGGATCACCAAACAACCATGACAGATATTCAAATCCTAAATATGATGAATTAGTAAAACTAGCTGCTTCTGGTACGCAAAGTCTTGAAGACAGATGGAAGACCATGATAGAAGCAGAACAAGAATTGCTTAAGGGAGCACTTGGACCAGTACCGGTTTACCAAGTAGGTTCAACAACCTTATGGAATACAAAAGTTAAGGGTTGGGTATATAACCTAACTGGCGTAAGTTACTATTACAAAAACGCATATGTAGAAGAATAAAAAGGAGATAAAAGGGAGCTAATAACTCCCTTTTAAACTATATGGGAAAATACATTTTAAAAAGATTATTGATTTCAGTGGTCATTCTCCTGGTAGTTCTTTTGATCTTGTTTTTAATGCTTGAATTAATGCCAGGATCACCATTCAATGATGAAAAATTAAGTCAGGAACAAATAGTTCAAATCAAGGAAAAATATGGACTTAACGACCCCGTCTTGGTCAGGTTTTTCAGGTATGTAAAAATGATGCTAAGGATGGATTTCGGAAGGTCATATACCTTACAAAAAGACGCTTTGATAACAGATATGTTAAAGGATAGGATAAGAGTTTCTTTTGAATTGGGAATTGGCGCAGTTGTTTTAGGAAGTATAGTAGGTGCATTACTTGGGATAATAGCTGCCTTAAAACATAACACTTGGGTAGATACATTCACTTCTATTGTATCAGTTGCGGGCGTAAGCATACCTTCATATGTGTTCGCACTCTTCCTCGTAATAATAGTTGCTGTACAGTGGAGGCTTGTACCGGTTCTTTATGATCCATACAACAAGTTTGCATCATCTATTTTACCGGTTATTTCACTTTCAATGTTTACAACTGCGACAATTTCAAGGTTTTTAAGATCAGAGATGCTTGAAATTCTAAACAGTGATTATGTCGAGCTTGCTAGGTCCAAGGGGATGAGTGAAAGCCGAGTTATTTGGTCTCACGGCATTAGAAATGCCCTAATTCCTGTAGTTACAGTTTTAGGACCCTTGCTAGTAAACCTTATGACAGGCTCCTTGGTAGTTGAAAAGATTTTTGCAGTACCAGGACTTGGCGAGCTTTTTGTCACTGCCATCATGTCCAATGACTACAACGTAGTTATCGCTATAGCATTTTTATACTCCCTACTTTTCGTAGTGACCATGCTTGTAGTTGATATACTTTACGGTGTTATAGATCCAAGAATAAGAATAGGAAAGGGGGAATAAGACTATGGAAGGATACGTTAAAAAACCCCACTTAAGAGATTTTGAATTTGCTAAAAAACACGACTACGAAACAGTAGATAACATCAACAAGGAACCGACATTTTTGGTCGATGTCCTTAGTAGATTTAGAAAGAAGAAGGCCGCAAGAACCGCCTTTATAATAATCCTGATATTTATTATCTTGTCGATTCTTGTGCCAGCAGTATCATCGAGAAAATATTATGAGCAAAACATTGGCCATGCCTACCTGCCTCCTAAAATGCCTTTAATAGACAATATCGGCATTTTCGATGGCAAGGTTAATAGTCAAGATATGTACAAGAACAAGGAAGCCCTTGGTACCTACTATATTTTTGGTACAGATGATTTGGGAAGAGACATCTGGGTCAGGGTTTGGAAGGGGGCGCAAGTTTCCTTGTACATGGCCTTTATAGCAATCATTATCGACCTATTTATCGGTGTCATTTATGGTCTGGTTTCAGGCTACTATGGTGGGGCTGTGGATATGGTCATGCAGAGGTTTATTGAAATCCTAAATGGGATACCTGATACTGTAATTGTGACCCTATTGGTTCTAATCATGAAGCCGGGTATCCAATCCATCACCCTTGCCCTAGTAATCAAGGGTTGGATAGGGATGAGTAGGGTAACCAGGGCCCAAGTTTTCAAATTGAAAAACCAAGAATTTATCTTGGCATCTAGGACCTTGGGATCAAGCAATACAAAAATCATTTTCAAGGAAATTTTGCCAAATATCATGGGCCAATTGATAGTTATGAGTATGTTTTCTATACCATCAGCTATCTTTACAGAAGCATTTTTGGCCTTTATAGGTCTTGGTCTTCAACCGCCAAATGCATCCTTGGGTGTTTTGATAAGTGATGGATTTAAGTCCTTCCTATCATCTCCACACATGGTACTATTCCCGACTGTCATCCTAAGTATATTGATGTTTAGCTTTAACATCCTAGCTGACGGTTTAAGAGATGCTTTTGACCCTACTATGAAGGACAGGTGATAAGAAGATGGAAAAAATACGTTTAAGAAACCTTGATGAAAGGGTGCTTTCAATCAGGGATTTACACATAGAATTTCAAACAGACAAGTCAGTTTTAAAGGCCATAAGAGGTATAGACTTTGACCTTTTCCAAAATGAAACTGTAGCCATAGTTGGTGAGTCAGGTTCCGGCAAATCCGTAACCATGAAGGCTATCATGGGGATTCTTGCTAAAAATGGTAAGATAACTGATGGTTTCATCAAATATTGGGACAAGGAAGATAACAACAAGCTTTATGAAATTACCAAGATGAATAACAAGCAAATCAGAAGGTACATTTCAGGAAGAAAGATTGCCATGATTTTCCAAGACCCTATGACCTCTTTAGACCCTACTATGAAGATAGGAAAGCAAATCAGAGAAACCATCCTATTTCATAGAAAGGACGTTTCAAAGAGCCAGGCAAAAGAACTTAGTATTCAATACCTTAAAGATGTAGGCATTAACAATGCTGAAATGGTTTATCACCACTATCCAAATCAACTTTCAGGTGGTATGAGACAAAGGGTAGTTATTGCAATCGCCCTTTCATGTCAGCCACAAATCCTGATATGTGACGAACCAACCACAGCCCTTGACGTGACAGTCCAAGATAAAATTCTAAACCTTATCAAGGACCTTCAAGTTAAACATGGTCTTTCAGTTATCTACATCACCCACGACCTTGGCGTAGTTGCAAAGGTTGCGGACTATGTAGCTGTAATGTATGCAGGCAAAATCGTGGAAAAGGGCAGCGTAGAGGAAATCTTCTACGACCCGAGACACCCATATACCTGGGGCTTGTTGGCATCCATGCCGGATATCAACACCAAGGAGGGGACACTTCACCCAATACCAGGTACCCCTGCGGACCTATCAAAGCCAGTAAAAGGGGATGCATTTGCCCCGAGAAACCCTTACGCCCTAAATATAGATTTCTTACAAGATCCTCCGCAATTCAATGTGGGCGGCAAACACAGGGTTTCATCATGGCTTCTTGATGACAGGGCTCCAGCAGTTCAAATGACTAAGGAATTACAAGATAGAATAAACTTAATGAAAAAGGAGGCTGGCATAAATGTATGATCAAAAGCCTTTACTAGAAGTTAAGCATTTGTCCCAATTTTTCAAGTTGGGCAAAAACAAATACAACAAGGCTGTTAATGATGTCAGCTTTGAAATCTACCCCGGTGAAACCTACGGTCTTGTAGGTGAATCCGGTTCAGGTAAATCCACAACCGGCAGGGCCATCATCAGACTTTATGACCCGACCGACGGTGAAATATATTTTGATGGAAGAAAAATCACAGGTCCTCTAAAAGAAGAGGACAGGAAATTCCTTCGCCTAAACATGCAGATGATTTTCCAAGACCCCATGGCAAGTCTTAACCCAAGACAAAGGGTCCTAGACATCGTAGCCAGCGGCCTTGATAACTTCAAGCTTTACAAGGACGAGAAGGAAAGGGAAGAAAAGGTCCTAGACGCCTTATTAAAGGTAGGACTTTCACCAGAACATGCCTCAAGGTTTCCTCACCAGTTCTCAGGTGGTCAAAGGCAAAGAATCGGTATCGCCAGAGCCTTGGTCCTAAACCCAAAGCTCCTAATTGCTGACGAAGCCATATCAGCTCTAGACGTTTCAATTCAAGCCCAAGTAGTGACCCTACTAGACGAAATCCAGAAAAAGACCAACGTAGCTATCCTCTTTATAGCTCACGACCTTTCAATGGTAAAATACATTTCGGATAGGATCGGTGTCATCCACCTAGGCCACCTAGTAGAAACTGGAACCAGCGATGAAATCTTCGACAGGCCAATTCACCCCTACACCAGATCCCTTCTATCAGTGGTACCATCACCAAACCCAATAGTGGAAAAACAAAGAGTCGCCTTCACCTACGACTACCAAAGCTCCGGCCTCAACTACGAGACCGCACAGCTCCTAGAAGTTGAAGGCAGCCACAAAGTAAGAGCCACAAAAGAAGAATTGGAAAAATGGTTAGAAGAAACAAGAAAATAAAAAAAACAGGGACTTTACGCGTGGGAAAATGGCCAAGCCAACCACACGCGTAAAGTCCCTG
>CAYFNZ010000048.1:0-5810 GCA_964344625.1 uncultured Peptoniphilaceae bacterium
GTCTATGATAGTGCTAACGAAGAAAGTTTTGCTACCAGTTTTGAGAACAATAAAAATATTAAGCTCTACGCAAAGTTGCCTAACTGGTTTACTATTGCAACCCCATTAGGTACTTATAACCCTGACTGGGTAGTGCTTATTGAAATAGACGGCAAGGATAAGCTCTACTTTGTATTGGAAACCAAGGCTGATATTATGTTTGATGCTCTAAGACCATTGGAAAGTGCTAAAATTAAATGTGGAAGGAAACACTTTGAGGCTCTAGGCAATGAAGTAGCCTTTGACGATATAGATAGCTTTGAAGAATTTATAGAGGAACAAGTAGTTTTATAGTTATATGTGACAGGCGAAAGATCTTGTCTTCTACCTATTCTCTTAATGAGTTTTAATAAATTTTAAAATTTTTTCTATTTAATTTTAAAGAATAAGGAAAGACTACTTGACTTTAAAGAACCAGTTAGATTTATATTTTCTCACTCAGCTCTAAGAGAGGGCTGGGATAATCAAAATGTTTTCCAAATTTGCACCCTTAAGCATAGCGATTCCTAAATTGCAAAAAGACAAGAAGTTGGTCGTGGGCTGAGGCTTTGTGTAAATCAAAATGGAGATAGAATGGATAAAGATAACTTAGGAGAATTGGTTCATGATATGAATATCCTGACAGTAATAGCTTCAGATTCCTATTCCCAATTTGTAAAAGATCTACAGAAGGATATAAAAGATAATTCTTATGATAGACCTACAAAAGCTACTAGAGAATATTTCTTTGGAAAAATTGTTGAGACTGAAGAGGGCTCTAGGGAAATTAGTGATAAGGAAGCCAGTGATATTGTATTCTATCTTATAAGAAGTGAATATATAAATAATGATTTTGAAGTGACAGACAAATATTACAAGGATTTAGAAAATGATGAATTACTACCTGTACCAGAAGCCTTAAATGAAATAGAAGAAGGAATTCATTATCTAGTTCAGGCAATATTTGATGAAAGTGTCCTTGATAAGATGATTAAAAATGACCATGAGACAAAACTAATGGAAAATGAATTAAATGATAATTTTTACAAGAAAGAATTTCAAAGTCTATGGAACTTAATAAATAATAAATATAGTTACAAGGTAAAGTTTGATAGTGAGGAATTAGTAGATAAGGCTATTAAGTATATTGATGATAACTTAAAGGTCTCAAAACTACAATATACTATTTCACAAGGTATTCAGCATGAAAAAATAGATGAACATGCTTTGGATAGGCTAGATAGTTTTGAAGTTTTAGAGATAAAGACTCAAGTATTAGACCATGCTAGTATAAGTCAGGTAGAGTACGATCTGGTAGGGAAAATTGCAGAAAAAACTGTACTTACTAGAGGAACTATAGTCAAGATTTTAAAGGGGATAGAGGAAAGAACCTTCTAGATGTTTAAGGATAATCCTGAAGAATTTATAACAAAGGTTACTAGACTTATTAATAGCCAAAAGGCTACTATGGTGGTAGACCATATTACTTATAATCGTACTGAGAACAAGTATGATAGTAGTATTTTTACTGCAGGATCTAAAAATAAGAATATTAAGAATGCCCTAAAGACCAATAAACATATTCAGGATTATGTTTTTGTTGATGGGATTTCAGAAGATAGTGTAGAGTCAAGATTTGCTAAATCTATAGATAGGGCTGATGAAGTTGTTGTTTATGCCAAATTACCTATAGGATTTGCAATTCCAACTCCTGTAGGCAACTATACTCCTGACTGGGCCATAGCCTTTAAGGAAGGAGCAGTCAAGCATATTTATTTCATAGCGGAAACAAAGGGGAGTCTAGATTCTATGGAGTTAAGGAATATAGAGAAGGCTAAAATTGATTGTGCTAGGAATCTCTTTAATAATATTTCTACGGATAACCTAAGGTATGACCATGTAACTGACTATCAATCTTTGTTAAACATAGTAAAGTAATATGAATTTAAGCGAGATTAATGTTTTATTTTCCAACAATCATACGGGGGGGATTAGGATGAAAAAAGTCAATGTAGAGAATGATAAATTTATTCAGCATTATTCCACAAGGATACCATGGAAAGATAACGATTATACTGGAAGAATTGATAATAATCCTAGATATAATGTGGCAGCACAAATAATTGCTAATATTGCTTCTGCTAGAGACTGGGATTTTGAGGAAAAGAATAAAGGGGTTAGTTATCTAGATTTAGATAGAGAAAAAATAAAAAGCTGGGTAACTGAAAATGCGGCATTTATGTCTAATAGGGAAATCAGCGTTAATATCAATCACCCTTATAGGGAAAACAATGAAAAATTTAAGCACTATCGTGAAACGGAACTTGTGCTGGAACCTTATAGTTTTCTTTTAAGACCCTTTGCCTGGACCAGAAAGGATAATACAATTGAAAAACATAAGCATCATAATTTTTACTTTGATTTGGATAAGACAGAATTAATGCTTAACTGGTCTTCAGCATGGGTATCGCATGGTCCTTCCCAAAAGGGTATTTTTGATTACTTTTTTTCAGGAATTGTCCCTAATAAATCCTTAATATTTCCCTATTATAAGCAGGTCCCATTTATAGAAGACAATCGAAGGGTAATAGCAGGTATAGGAAATTTAACTGGAAAAGTTACTTTACAGAAGTATGATACTAATGGGACTAGAGACGAGTATAACTACATTTGGGAAACAAATGCAGGGCATTCCATCAGAAAGGATGGAGAAAATGGATTTTTAATGCCCTACCACGAGATATATGATTATTTAAAATCTAATCCTGAATTTGATGTTTCTACAGTCACTATTTTTGAGCCAGCTGGATTTAGAGATGAATTCTCATATGCAACAGAATGGGTAAGCTACGATGCAGTAATAGATTTACTTAATCAAGCAAAAAGAGCCTTGAAAAATATAGTTCCACTTAAGCTGAAGAATCTTAGTTTAGATTGGATAAATCGCCAATTAGAATATGTTGATAGAGAACTTAAAAATGTTTGGAACCAAAGAGGAATCTATCCGGGATTAGGTTCTGCTTTATCTGCACTAGGTTTGTCTTATGGTTTTGATATAGCAAAATATATAAATACTGATGAAAATCCTTTAATGGAAGAATTAAAACTATATTTTACTGGGGATAAGGAAATCGGAATAGATAATTTAGATAATAGCTTGGCTGAAAAAGAAGACGAATTTTTAGGGCTTTTGCAAAATAAAAACAAGTTAGACTATTTTGAGCTATTAGCTAGGATGAACCTTTCTAGAGATCAGGCTAATTTTGCCTGGTCCAGAAGAGAACAATTGGGTGAAAAGATTTTGGATAACCCTTATTTGCTTTATGAGTTAACTCGTAAGGAAAAGGAAACAATCCAGATAAGTATATCTCAAATAGATAATGCTATGTTTGTCAATCCTTTAGTTGATAATAAATATCCTCTAAAAAAACCATCTAAAATGAGAACCGCGGGAGATAAGCGTAGATTTAGGGCTATGGTTACTTATGTGTTAAGTATAGCATTAAATTCTGGTCATACATTATTGACCTTTGAAAGGATAATTGAAGAAATAAATGATCTTCCTTTGGATCAAAAAACAGACTTTGAATTGGAAAAAATCCAGGCACTTTTAGATTTTCTAGAAGAAGGAGATCTATATGTGGATAGAGAGAATGGCTATATTAAATTAGTGGAATATGAAGACTATAAAAACTTGATTGTTAATGTGATAGATTCAGGTTTAAATAAGGATTATCCTATCAAAGAGGACTGGAGAGGAATTATTGATAATAAGTTTGGTCCTATAAAAAAAGGAATTGAAGAAAAGGATGAAAGAGCAAGAACCGAAAAAGCTGATGCTTTAAAAATTATGGAAGCTTCAAGAATATCAATTCTTTTAGGTAGGGCAGGAACAGGAAAAACTACAGCCTTAAGTTTATTTGCATCTTCTAAGGGAATAAGAGAAGGTGGAGTTTTGGCCTTAACTCCTACAGGAAAGTCAAGGGTTCAATTAGAAAATCATTTTAGAGAAGCTGGAGCTGAAGCTGACTTTATGACAGTTGCCCAATTTTTAGTAAGGTCAGGTGGTTTTAGTTGGACAACCATGTCTTACAAGTTGCCTACCAAGGCGAGTACAAGTACAGCTAAGACTATAATTATAGACGAATGCTCTATGTTGACTGAGGTAATGTTTGCTGGTGTTTTAAAGTTGATTGATTCACATGCGGAAAGAATTATCTTTACAGGGGATCCTAATCAATTACCACCAATTGGTGGGGGAAGACCCTTTGTTGATCTTATAAGCTACATGGAAAATTATCACAAAAATAAGATAGGAATTTTGACTACAGAAATGAGGCAGGGCGCAGGCGGGGACGATGTATCTTTCGCTCAGATTTTTTCAAATTTAGATTTAACTGATAAAGATGTAATTCATAGAATTAAAAATAATAGCTTGGATGATAGATTGAAATTCATAAAATATGAAGATGTAAATCAACTGGAAAAATTATTCTTTGAAAATTTAACTGATGTAACTGGAATGAAAGATTTAGATGATATAGATAGTTTTAATAAAAGTTTAGGAGCAGAAATTAATAAGTATACTAATTACCCTAATAGCAATGATATAGAGAACTGGCAAATTTTAACACCAACTAGATTTCTTGGTGTAGGCAGCTACTATTTCAATGAGAAAATTCATAATAAATATAGGCAAGATATTGTTGATAGTTGGAATAAATATCCTTGGAGCAGAAACAAGCCTCAATCTATACAAAATATTGTTTTTGGTGACAAGATAATTTCAAATGTTAATGGGAAGAGAGATTATTGGGATAATGGGGCAGGCAGGGAATATATAGCAAATGGTGAAATAGGTATAATGGTTAGCTATCCCGGACATTATGGGAAAAGTGATAAAAATAAAGATTGGTATAAATTTCGTTTCTCATCATTTGGAACCAAAGTTTTCTCATATAGAAAGCAGGATTTTGGAGGGGAAAATGCAGATTCAAAATTAGAACTAGCCTATGCCTTAACTATTCATAAATCTCAGGGATCTTCTTTTGGACAGACCATTGTGATTATTAATGGTAAAAGTTCTTTCATAAGCAAGGAGTTACTATACACAGCTTTTTCAAGACAGGAAGATAGTTTGATAATTTTGAGTGATTTATCAATAGAAGATCTTTTGTTATATTCCTATGACTGGTATTCTGATACTAAGCAAAGGTTTACAGATTTGTTTGAAAAGCCTAATATAGTCCAAATTGAAAAAAATAACCAAAAAAAATATTTCGAGAAAAATTTAATACACAGA
This sequence comes from uncultured Peptoniphilaceae bacterium, assembly GCA_964344625.1. Lineage (GTDB taxonomy): Bacteria > Bacillota > Clostridia > Tissierellales > Peptoniphilaceae > JAAYEL01. The sequence continues at coordinate 5,321 of CAYFNZ010000048.1, forward strand.
ACCTTGAGAGGCGAGATGGTAAGATCTAAGTCGGAGGTTATTGTTGCTAACTTACTAGATAAGATGGGTGTTGAATACAAATATGAAGAAGATCTTGTTCTTGGAGAAAGATCTTTTATACCAGATTTTACACTGAGGTATAAGGGAAAGCTCTCTTACCTTGAGCATTTGGGAATGACCAATGACTACTCTTATATGAAGAAGTGGGAGAATAAGAAAGCATATTATCAAGAGTATGGTATATCAGAGAACAAGGGAAATCTTATAATCACAAAAGATGGAACGGATGGTAGTTTTGATACAGAAAAGGTAGAATGCAAGATAAGGAAGTGGATGGACAGTATAGTTTAAAATAACATTATAATTTGATCAAGAAAGTAATTGATGGTCTTTATGTTTTGTATTTAATCATTTAAAAAAACAAAAATCTTATGGTTTTTAGCGAGAGGATGCCTAACCCAACTCGTATTTTTGAGTAGACATATCTATG
>CAYFNZ010000049.1:0-5806 GCA_964344625.1 uncultured Peptoniphilaceae bacterium
TTAGTGTACTTTGCCAATAGACTCCGTTATTGTTATAAAAGATCACCGTTTTTCGGTGATTTTTTATTTGTGTTTTTTAGATGTTTTATGGGAAAGTGTTAGAACTTACAAGGGAAGTATTCCTAGATTTGACTATGGTTCTATGACTATATTAATTCCTATAAATTTTCACTTACTTCTATATACTTGTATTATATGATATAATACAAGTATATAGAAATGAGGTGGAAAAAATGTTGTTAAAAGTAGACTTGACATCTGATATACCCATATATCAGCAGATAAGAAATCAAATTATTTTAGGGATAGCAAGTGGTAAGCTTGAGTATGGGGAAGATCTTCCTTCTACAAGGCTTTTAGCAGATAGCCTTGGTATTAATTTTATGACTGTAAATAAGGCCTATAATCTTTTAAAACAAGAGGGAATAATAGAAGTTGATAGGACTAGGGGCATTAGAATTAAAGATGATATTATAAAGGATTTAGACCAAAAGTACTTTGATAGATTAAAAGTTTTATTTGCTGAAGGCTTGATAAAATCTGATGATAGAAAAAGTTTTTATGAAGATATAGAAAAAATATTGGCAGAACTAGGAAAGGAGAATAGATAATGCTTGCTATTTCAATAATCTCAATTATTTCGATAGCCTTAAATAATTATATACTTAGTAGGTATGATGGCTATACTTTATTGGGGGTAAATTTTGAAGCAGACCAGGTTAATGACAAGGAGGTAAATGCTTTAACCTCTAAATTTAGAAAATGGTCCAATATATCAGGACTTATTTTGATATTACTAGATATATTGACTTATAAATTTTTAGGATATAAGAGTCAAGTATATTTTTTAATCCCAGCTGTCGTGGCCTATCTGATACTTACATATATAATATTTAGAAAAGTACAAGATGAACTTTTTACAATAAAACATGATAGATCTTGGGATGATGAGGATGGTATCCTATATGTAGATACCAGTGTTTTGACCCAAAAAAGTAAAAAAAGACCCTTAGCTTATATTATCACCTGGTTAATATGGCTTATCTGGCCTGTGTCCATAATCTATCAAAGCAGCTTGGAGGGTGGAAGGTCATTAGACTTTGTAAGCTTTATAGGGCCTATCAGTATGTTGGCATTTCCCTTGCTATTTTTCTTGGTAAATGCTAGTCACAATCCAATTTCAGAAGATAGCTCAATAAATATTTCCTATAACAATGAATTGAATATAAATAATACTCGAACATACTTATTCATGTTTGCCTTTTGTCAAATTATGATGGTTTTTATGACCAATGGAAGTGCATTAAGTGATATTTCATTTTTTATCCCCTTAAGTATTTTAGTTTTTGGTATCATCTTGATTGCCTTTATTCAAATAAGTCATCAGGCTAGGATCGAAAAAAAGTATGCAAAATACAAGACTATTAAGGCTACAAACAATCTAAAATATTATAAGTATGGGGTCTACAAAAATAAAAATGACTCCAGGATAATGGTACCTAAAAGAATCCCTGCTTATGGCTGGACCATAAACTTAGGTAATAAGGCCGGAATGATAGTGGGATTGGTGATAATATTAATAGTCGTAGCCCTTATTGGTGGCCTAATCTTTTTATCTTCTAAAGATATAGAGTACAATTTTCTAGATAAGAAACTTGAGATAAAAGCCCCTATGTATGATAGGATGCTTTCATATTCTGACATCGAAGAAATAAGGCTTTCAGATGAGAAGATATCAGCCTTTAGGGTCAACGGTTATGGCGGCAGCGAAAAGTCCTATGGCCACTTTGATGTCAAGGGATATGGCAATACCATGTATTATTGCTATAATAATATTTCACAAAGGATTTTTATAAAAGTAAAAGGCAAGTATGAAAAGTGGTATATATTAAATGATAAGTCACTTGAAAAGACTCAAAAGATATATAATGAACTTAAAGATAGAGTAAAGCAATAAAAAGGGGGTAGTTAGATGAAGGATTTTTTGTTAATCTCATTTCGTCTGAAAAGAGAATTAGATGAAACGGTACAAAATGCTATCTATAACTTTGATATAACAGGTTTTGAGGTCGATGACCCGATTGAAAAAAGAGAGTTACTAGCTAAACTTCCTGAATGGGAGATTTCTGAAATTGAAGTAAAAGACGATGGCTACATCAACTATAAGGTATTCTTTGAGGATGATGACCAAGGGGAAAATGCCATGAACCAAGTTGTCATTTTCCTAAAATCTTTAATACCAGACTTTAGTTATGACTTTGAATATATAGACAACTCCAACTGGGAAGATGAGTGGAAGAAATCTTACACATCATTTCCCATAGGTGATAAGGTATGGATCAAGCCTTCTTGGGAAGAAGGGGCTCCAGAAGACAAGATTGTCATAGAAATTGACCCAAAGATGGCCTTTGGGACAGGAACCCACGAAACCACATCCTTGTGTATAGAATATGCCCAAAATCTTGACCTAAAGGGCAAAAGGGTCCTTGATATTGGTTGCGGATCAGGCATACTTTCAATACTCGCATCAAAGCTGGGGGCAAGCTCCATCGATGCCTGTGATATAGACCAGTTCGCCTTGGACAATGCCAAGGAAAATACAAAAATTAACCATGCAGAAAATGTAAAGGTCTTTTATTCAGACCTATTTTCAGCTGTCGAAGGCAAGTATGACCTGATATTTGCGAATATCCTTGCTGAGATTTTGTTGGAAATGATAGACCAGGCTCAAGCCTACCTAAATGATGGAGGCGTGTTGGTACTTTCAGGAATTATCCTTGAGAAAAAAGACCTGGTAAAAGAAAGGCTTTTGGCCAAGGGCTTCAAGCTGGTTGAAGAAATAGAAAAAGGAGAATGGGCACTTTTAGTTGCTCAGGTTTGATATGTATAGGTTTTTTGAAAATAAATCTTCCATCGTTGAAGCTGAAGATAAGATTATCCTCTCCAAGGAAAATGCCCACCATATAACAAATGTTTTGAGGATGAAGGATGATGAGGATTTTGAGGTTGTTATAGACCAAAAAGTCTATTTGGTAAATATCTGTCACAGGGACAAGTCTTTTGTTGAGGTCTTGATTAAGGATTCTTGGATGGACAAAAATGAGTCTAAAATTAAGATTAAGCTCTACCAAGGCCTGCCAAAATCTGACAAGCTCGAGCTTATAATTCAAAAATGTATAGAGCTTGGGGTTTATGAAATTACGCCCTTTATTTCATCCAGGACAATTGTAAAGTGGGATGATAAAAAGGAAGAAAAGAAGCTAAAGCGCTATGAAGATATTGCCCTTGCGGCGGCCAAACAGTCTAAAAGGGGCCTTATCCCAAGGGTTAATCCTGTGATGAACTTTAACAAGCTTCTTGAAAGTATAAAAGATGACTTTACTATAATTGCTTATGAAAATTCAGGAGAAAGCCTGAGAGAGGTCCTAGGAGGTTTTCAGGCAGATTCAATCAATATAATAGTCGGGCCGGAGGGAGGATTTTCCGAAGAGGAAGTTAGACAAATCCACATGGCCAATGCTAAAATAGTAAACCTAGGAAATAGAATATTAAGAACGGAGACTGCTGCCATAGCCTTGACCGCTATGGTGCAATATGAAATTGGAGATATTAATGAAAAAGTTTAGTATAGAAACTCTGGGGTGTAAGGTAAACCAGTATGAGAGTGAAGCCCTGGAGAAGTTGTTTGAAGAAAGCGGCTATCAAAAGGCTGAAAAGGGAGAAAAGGCTGATGTCTATGTAGTTAATACTTGTACAGTAACAGGTCAGGCAGCGGCCAAGTCTAGGCAACATATAAATAGGGCCAAAAGGGAAAATCCCCAGGCCCAAATCGCTGTAGTAGGCTGCTATTCACAAGTTTCGCCTGAAGATATTGAAGAGCTTGGGGTAGATGTAATTATTGGGACCAAGGATAGGGCAAGGGTTCTAGACCTACTAGACCAGGCTAAGAAGCTAGGCTCCACAATATCTATAGTTGACAATATAAAAAATAATCAAAAGTTTGATGAACTGGAATTTAATACCCAAAGGGAAATGACTAGGGCCTATCTAAAAATTCAAGAAGGCTGCAATATGTTTTGCTCCTATTGCATTATCCCATATGCGAGGGGGCCAATCTCATCAAGAGACATGGACAATATCATCGAAGAAACCAAGAAGCTGGCATCTGCTGGCTTTAAGGAAATTGTTTTAACGGGGATTCACGTTGAGTCTTACGGCAAAGACTTAGGTAAAGACCACTTTAGGCTGATTGATGTTGTTGAAAAAGTTGCAGAGATTGAAGGGATTGAAAGAATCAGACTTTCTTCAGTTGAACCAAGGATTATCACAGATGATTTTATGCAAAGATATGCAGCTACAAAAAAAGCTTGCGACCACTTCCACCTTTCCCTACAATCCGGGTCGGACACAATCCTTAAGGCTATGAATAGGAAGTACAGGACTGATGAATACCTTGAGAAGGTAAATCTAATCAGAAAATACATGCCGGATGCAGGAATCACCACCGATATTATAGTGGGCTTTCCTGGCGAAACCGAAGACCTATTCAAGGAGACCATGGAATTTGTTGATAAGATAGCATTTTCCAAGATTCATGTCTTCCCATATTCTAAAAGAGAGGGGACGCCAGCAGCCAATTTTGATATGCAGGTAGAAGGACCTATCAAAAAGGAAAGGGCCCACCTTTTGGCTGACAAGGAAGAAAAAATTGCCAATGCCTTTTTAGATTCCTTTATAGGAAAGACTCTAGAAGTCCTTTTTGAAGAGGAAGCGGCTAGGGAAGTTGTGACCGAAGGCTACTCAACAAACTACCTAAGGGTGAGCGTGCCTAGGGATGATAGCTTAATAAATCAAATAAGAAGTGTTAAAATAATAGAGAGAAAAGACCAAGTATTAAAGGGAGTAATAATTTAGGAGGACCTATGGACTGTATATTTTGTAAGTTAGCAAACAAAGAAATCCCAACAGAAATCGTATATGAAGATGACTACGTATTTGCCTTTAATGACATGTACCCTCAAGCGCCAACCCACATCTTATTTGTGCCAAAAAAGCATTATACAAGTCACCATGACTTAGCTGATGATGACCTAATAATTTCTCGCATTTTCTCAGCGATAAGAAAGGTGGCAGAAGAAAGAGGCCTAGATAAAACAGGTTATAGAATAGTAAATAACATTGGTAAAGATGGCGGACAAACAGTAATGCACATGCACTTTCACCTACTTGCAGGAAAGAAATTAAAAGAAAGATTTGACTAGGCAAAAGCTCAAAGGCACAGCTTGCAATAATTTATAAACTTCTTGCAAAAATCCCTCTCATACTATATACTATTAAGGTAGTCCTCAAGGGATATCAGAGTGCGAGGGGGTGAAACCATGACAGAAATAAGAGTTCGTGACAATGAATCTATAGATAATGCTTTAAAAAGATTTAAAAGACAATGCGCTCGTTCAGGAGTTCTTTCAGAATATAGAAAAAGAGAACACTATGAAAAACCTAGTATAAAGAGAAAGAAAAAATCTGAAGCAGCTAGAAGAAAAAAAAGAAAATTCTAGTAAAAAGCTTTTGAATAATTTTAATTAATAAAGTATTAATCAAGGGAATTGGATAAAATCCAGTTCCTTTTTAAGTTTAAAGATCTTTTGACAGAAGCCGGAGGGGGCATCTAGTAGGAGCATCTCCCAAAATGCTAGCCTAGAAAGGCATATTACCTGCCTATTTGAATTTATTTCATATCTGCATGTAAAAAAATCCTGTGATTACCTGAACATATTGAATCCCAAGGAAATATCTAATAAAAAAA
>CAYFNZ010000050.1:0-5751 GCA_964344625.1 uncultured Peptoniphilaceae bacterium
TATATTGGCACATGCTTTTGCTTTAACTTTGTCCATCTTCAACTCCTAAATAAGTAATCCAAGTATTTACGGCTCCATTTTTCTTAAGTTCAAGTGAGGCCTTTTGGGCAAGGTCTATAGAATCAAATAGAGAAATGATACAACCCCCTCTTCCGCCTCCAGTAAGCTTTGAACCAAGGGCCCCCATCTTTCTAGAAATTTCAACTAATTTATCCAAGCTGTCATTGCTCACGCTTAATTTTTTTAAGTATTCATGGGCCTGGTACATATATTGACCGAGTTCTTTCGCTTTGTTTTCTTCTATACAGACTCTGGACTTTCTAGCTAAATCACCAAGGCTTTCAATAAAGCTATAATTAGACTTATCCTTTTCGATAAGGTCTCTTACATCACTTACGGCTTCCTTGGTCTTGCCCTTAATTCCTGTATCTGCTATCAATAAAAAGGCATCAAGGTTCATTTCTAATTCCATAATCTTCTTGCCCTTTTCAAAATATACAGGCTTTTGCTTAACCACTACCGTAGCATCAATGCCACTTGACTTACCATGGATTTGGTCTTCAGTTTGGTTTACTAGGTCAAGGGTTTCTTCTTCACTAATCTCCTTATTGAAGTATCTATAAATTGATCTAATGACTGATGTAGCCAGGGCCGCACTTGAGCCCATGCCTCTTTCATAAGGGATATTACCCCAGATTACAAATTTTAGGTCTGTAAAGTTCTCTCCCAAGTCTTGGAATATCTTTATGATAATATTTTTTATTGGTTCTATAATCTTTGGGGCATCTTTTAAAGGTCCTGTGAAAATGTTACTTTCTATTTGGACCTCGCCTTTTATCCTCTCTATTTTCGTATAAATTTTTGCATCATAAAAGGGTATAGCTAGAGCAGGCATCCCATAAACAACTGAATGTTCACCTATTAGAATGATCTTTGCTATCGCTTTACCTAGGCTATTTTTCGACATATTATACCTTCCTTAACGCATTGTAAAATAATTATATCATAATTTTTCTCATGATTTCCTATTTGTGTTATAATCTTAAAAATGAGGTGTTAAGTATGATGAATTTGAAAGTTCCAATGGGTTATAAGTCGGATTTGAACCTCCTACAAACCCAATATTGGATTAAAGAAATTAAAGATTTTTTCCAAGTATCCCTTGCTCAAAACCTAAATCTTGTCAGGGTTTCAGCCCCTATGTTTGTCAAGCAATCTAGCGGTATGAACGACTACCTAACCGGTATAGAAAAGCCTGTTTCTTTTGAGCTAGAAGAGGCTAATGGAATTAATTCGAGGGTTGAAATAGTTCATTCCCTAGCCAAGTGGAAGAGATTTGCCTTAAAGCAATATCAGATTCCAGAATACAGCGGAATTTATACAGACATGAATGCCATAAGGTCTTTTGAAGTCTTAGATAATACCCACTCTATTTATGTCGACCAATGGGACTGGGAGAAGGTCATTGCAAAAGAAGATGTCAATGAGGACTTTTTAAAAGAGACTGTTAGGACTATTTTTAAGACTTTTAAGCAACTAGAGTCTTACTTAAGCCAAAATATTCCTAATTATATTAGGCTTTTACCTGATGAAATATTTTTTATCAACTCACAACAACTAGAATACCTTTATCCCGACCAAAGTCCAGAAGAAAGGGAAAAGTCTATAACAAAAGAAAAAAAGGCCGTTTTTCTTATGAAAATTGGCGATGTTTTAGAATCAGGAATCAAGCATGGTGACAGGTCACCTGACTATGATGATTGGTCCCTAAATGGCGACTTGCTTATATGGAACCCCATCCTTGATGATGCCTTAGAACTATCTAGCATGGGCGTTAGGGTTACACCTGAAAAATTGCTAGAACAATTAGAGAAATCCGAAGCATCTGAAAGACTGTCTATGGATTATCATAGGCAATTATTAAATAATGAATTACCGCAAACTATTGGTGGCGGTATTGGTCAATCAAGAATATGTATGCTATTCTTGCAAAAGGCCCACATCGGTGAAGTCCAATCTTCTATCTGGCCTGATGAGATGATTAATAGGTGCCTAGAAAATAATATAATTTTACTATAAAAAACAAAAGATAAATTCAGAGTGCTCAAAGAAGCTTTTCGCATTTCTTACTGCACTGAATTTATCTTTTTTCTTTTTCTATCTTATTCTGGTGCTACTTCTAGGGCAAGTCTCATCATGTCAGTATAGGCTTTTTCTCTTGTTTCAGCACTATCTTCACCTTCAGAGTTATCAGAAATAGTACAGATAACTAGGGAGTCCTTACCATGTTTTCTAGCTGTCATAAATAAGCCTGCAGCTTCCATTTCTACTGCTAGGGTTCCATATTTTACTAGGTTTTCAAATTCTTTTGGATTCCATTCCATATAGAAGTCATCATTTGAGAAAATTGTTCCAAAGTAGGCATTGATACCAAGTTCTTCAGCTTTTTCCTTAGTCTTAACTACTAGTTCAAAAGTTGGTGTTGGTGGGAATTGGATTTGTCCAAACTTGCCAGTAACTACACTACTATTTGTACTTGCAGCAGTTGCTACAACTACATCCTTAACCTTTAGGTAACTTTGTAGGCCACCTGCAGTTCCTACTCTGATGATTGTTTGTACATCATAGAAATCAAAAAGTTCATTATAATAAATCATGGCAGATGGAATACCCATTCCAGATCCCATTACTGAAACTCTTTTTCCATTGTAATATCCTGTAAATCCTAACATTCCTCTAACTTCAGTGAAGCATTCTACGTCAGTTAAAAAGGTATCAGCTATAAATTTTGCTCTTTTTGGATCTCCTGGCATCAAGACAGTATTTGCTATCTGGTCCTTGCTAGTTGCTCCAATGTGTGGTGTTGGTATCATATATCCTCCTGTTTTTACTTAATTTGTAACTTCGATTTGCTTGCCATTTTCATCGTGAATTGGAAAATAACAGGATGATAAAACAAGCGTTAAAATAAATAATATTAAAACTAATCTTTTTTTCATAGTCTAGCCTATAAATCCTTCCGCTAAAATCTTAATTCCTATTAGGATTAAGATGCTTCCTCCTGATAGCTCTGCTATATACTTTCTTCTAGCTCCTATAGAATTCCCAGCCAAAACTCCAACTATAGATAGGATAAAACTAATCACCCCAATTACTATTACTGGTGATAAAAATTTATCTGTAACTATCGATATTGAAATACCAACTGCTAGGGCATCAATACTTGTAGCTATAGCCAATAAAAGCATGCTTTGACTTCTTCTCTCACATGATTCTCCCATCTTTTTACTTTCTATGGATTCTTTTAGCATTGATATCCCTATAAAAAGTAATAAGAAAAAGGCTACCCAGTGGTCTATACTTTCTATATAAACCCTAAATGACTGACCAAGAAAATATCCTATCAAGGTCATAACAGCTTGAGCTCCGCCAAACCAGAGGCCAGCTTCTAAAGCCTTTTTGCTCTTGTCCTGAGAAGATAAACCCAGACATATAGAAATAGCGAAGGCATCCATGGCCAAGGCTACGCCTAATAAAAGTTGTTCAATAAATTCCATCCATACACTCCATTATATACTTGTTTTATTATATACAATTCTACCTAACTTTACTAGAAAAATTGTCTAGAAATAAAAATATCTGCTAGTTAATTCTAACAGATATTTGATAGCAATAGTTTTTATATTATTATTAATTGGCCTTCTTTGTGCTTGCACTTCCCTTAAATTCAATTATTGGAATTGAAGGCTTAACTCTTTCGTTTGAATTTGGATTAATCCAAGATCCAGCTACATCCTTTTCAGAAGAAATATTTATCATTCCCTTGTGGCTAGCAAAAATATAATAGACCCCTGGGTGAACTATATTTACCCTGTCTTTTTCATGTTTTGCCTTGGAAGCACTCATATAGCCAAAAGTTTTTACCTTAACTTCGAATAAGGACTTATCTTCATTAAAGGTACCTACTTTCTTTTTGAATTCATCAAATTCAAAAGGTAGTCCATTAATATTATCTTCTGGATTTATCCAGCCTCCTGCTACACCAGGGTCTTTAGTAATATTAATCATACCATTATATATTCTATAGATATAATAAGTTCCAGCATCATAAGTAGAAGTGTGATTCTTCTTAGCCTTAGCTTTAAATGAATCATAATAAACTTTTACTGGATTATTCAATTCATATGAATCAGCTGCCTTAACACTATTTAATGGTGTTGAAAATAATAGTACAGCTCCCAATAATACAGATGAACCTATTTTTAATATCTTTTTTACGCCCATACTATGCCTCCTAGATGATAATATATTATATCCTTGAGCATTTTAAATCAATAATAATTACAAAAAAGTTACGAAAATAAAATTATTTATAACATTTTCGTAACTTATGAGAATTTTTCTTAATAATCAAAAAGGCCTTTTCCTATATCCCCAAGGACAAGAAGTATACCCCTAAGGCAAAAATAAGTAAGCCCAGTATGCCTTCAACTACCTTGGCTAGGTTCTTATAGCCTTTTTTCACCATAAGTTCATTAAGGCCAACTGACCAGGTCCCTGCCAAAAGAGTTACTATGCTATGGCCAATTGCAAACATCACAAATAAGAATATCCCCCATAAAATGCTTAAATTTGAAGAAGAAATCACCAAGGAAATAAGGGCTATCATTACAGGTGTCGTGCAAGGTGATGCAAAAAAGCCTGCTAATAGTCCAGAAATAAAGGCACCTATGGAGTTCTTTTTAGTACTCTTATTTAGGAGGTTATTTGGCTTGATAAAATAGTAAATCCCCCAACTTTGAATAGCCATCATAATCATTAGTATTCCAACACCAAGGTAAATATATGAGGGTACAAGCCCTACTAGCCTACCCAGAAGACTTGAAACCACTCCAATACCGATAAAGGTTATGGACATACCAAGGACAAATATCAAAGATAGCCTAAATGACTTGGACCTATTTTCCTCTCCGCTCCCCTTTACATAGCCCATAATCAAAGGAATTGAGCTTAAGGAGCATGGAGTAAGCGAAGTCAAAAAGCCCGCCACCAAGGCAATTAAAGGCGTTAATAGGCTTGAGTTGTTAAGGAGCTTTGCTAAATCTACTAGAATCTTATTTAGCATAGTCAATTAGTTCCTCTACTATTTTTATTGTAAGTTCCTTACTCATTAGCCCATAGGTCATGGTGATATCATGGGTATCTGACCCGCCTTCTGAATATGGGGTTGGCGCATTGAAGTTATCGGTCAGCTCTTGAAGTAAGCCTTCTGATGGATTAAAGCCTGTCTTGTCATTATTTCTTATCATGAAGGCAGGAACGCCTCTGATTGGGTACTTGTAGGCAACGTTAGGTAGGTCTTCAGCATCAACATATCTGATATTTACCTTAGATTGATACAAGCCAGATATTTCTTCTACATAAGGTCTCATTTGTGCACAATAGGTACAAACCTTTGTGCCAAACATCAAAATCAAAGGCTTATCTTCCTTGATTATTTTGTCGTATTCTTCCTCGCTCTTAATATAAAAACCGGCTTCTTCAACTTCCTTATTCTCTTTGTTTTGATCCTTGTCAGCTCCAGCTAGGTCTTTTTTTTCTTCTAGCTTTGACTGATTAGTTTTTTCTGTATTGGCAATATTATTGTCCTTTATCCTGGTATTTTTAATGTAAAATGCCAGCACTACTCCCAGTACCAGTATTCCAATTACCAGAAATATATTTTTATTTTTTTTCATCCTTTTCCTCCGT
>CAYFNZ010000051.1:0-5673 GCA_964344625.1 uncultured Peptoniphilaceae bacterium
TTCTTACATTAACTGCATAGTCAGCTATATAGCTTGCTTCTTTGTCGTTCAGTGGATTTTTTTGTTCTTGAAGATCAATATAATGAGCCTTTGCTGTATAGGCAATATTTCCATTGTACTTAAACTTAATCCAATATCCATCAATAACGCCTTCAATAGTCGTTCCCTTATCTACAATTCCAAGTTTACTACTATTTGATGATTTAGACGATCTTACAAAAACAGATGAGGTTGACTTGAAACTTGTTAATTTTTGTTCATCAAAACCATCTTCTTCTGAATATTCTTCATTTTTTAACTCATAGAAAGCAGCAGCTGTATATGCTGTTTTTCCATTATAGGTGAACTTCAACCAGTCCCCTTCCCTTACAGCATTTATCACTGTTCCAGGATAGTTAATCCCTACTTTGCTGTAGTTTGAGCCCTTACCTGATCTTATAAAAACTGCTTCATCTGTTACATAATTCTTATAAGTTTGACTATTTTGACCTTCAGAACTAGAAGCTGTCGTTTCTTTATAATAAACTGCAGATGTATAAGCTGTCCTTCCATTATAAGTAAACTTTAACCAATCGCCTTCCTTTACAGCTTTTATTACTGTTCCAGGATAGATCATTCCAAGTTTACTGTAGTTTGTTCCCTTACCTGATCTTATGTAAACCGCTTCATTGGTTACATAATTCTTATAGGTTTGGCTTTCAGAACTAGAAGCTGTTGTTTCTTTATAATAGGCTGCAGATGTATAAGCTGTCCTTCCATTATAGGTGAATTTTAACCAGTCGCCTTCCTTTACAGCTTTTATTACTGTTCCAGGATAGATCATTCCAAGTTTACTGTAGTTTGTTCCCTTACCTGATCTTACATATACTGAATCTTCAGTCCTATAATTCTTATAAGTTTCACTTGTACTTATAACAGCTTCTTGTTTGTTTGTTGTTTCTTGACTAGAAACATTACTTGCAGAAACCTCTGAAGGATTAATCCATCCACCAGGGTTTGAGTTTTTTGATATATTTATTTGTCCATCGTATCTTCTATATATGTTATAGGTTCCTGCCCCATATGTAGTTACAGGATTGGTCTTATACTTAGCATCATAGGCTGATAAGTAGACATTAACAGGCTTTTCTAGCTTGAAACTCTCAGCATTTGCTACATTAGACCCCAATATTAAAACAGACAAGCCTAGCGCTACCGAAGTCTTGCCTACTTTCTTAGGATTAATCATATTCATCTCCTCGATTCATAATTTCGTAATATTTTGTAATATTTTCGTAACTATTATTAATAGTATCTTATTTTATAGCAATTATCAAGAATATTTATTTCTTTTTATTAGCTTTGTTAACTAATTTTAAATACTAAAAACAAGATGTAAACATAGGCTTTTTTAAGCTTTGTTTTAAAGCATTCCTATTAACTTTATAGTCACATCTACGGCAACTTTAGAAGCTTTTTTAACATTTTCCCTGAAGAATTCTATCCCGCTATGATTAGCATCATCTGTTATTGCCCTGATCGCAGTAAAAGGTAGGTGGTTTACATAGCAAACATGGGCTACAGCCCCCGTCTCCATATCAACTCCCAAAGCGTCAAATCTCTTTACTAGGTCTGGCCTTTCTTGGTCAGTTATAAATTGTTCCCCACAAATGGTAGTTCCCACCATTATGCTTGGGTCATTTTCAGAAAGTTTTTTTGCAAGGTCAATAAATCTTTCATCAGCTATAAAACACCCATCTTCAAGATAAGGTATTTCCTCGCTGATAAATTCCTTTTCTACATCATGATAGTAAACTTTATTACTAATTATGGTGTCGAAAAGCTTGGTCCTTTCATCAAGACCTCCACATACACCAGTATTAATAATCGCTTGAACTTCAAACTTATCGATTAAAAGTTGACTAGCAATAGCGGCATTTACCTTGCAAATACCCGAAATAACTATGACAAGTTCATGGTTAAGATAGCTTGCAGTGATAAATTCAAGACCGCAAATCTTCTTTTCTTCTTTTATTTTTATGTAATCCAGGATTGGATTTCTTTCAGTATCTGATGGAAATAACAAACCTATTTTCATTTTATCCCCCTAATGTTTTATTTTTATACTTAAGAGATATTTTATCATAGATTCTTGCTATCTGATTATTTAGTTAAGTTCTTGGGTATTAATTTATAGTTAAAAATTATATTTTTTTAGGAGGAATAATTATGAATGATAATAAAAAATTCAATTTTTCTGAATTTATCATAAGATTAATTTTATCTATGATAGTAATAGCCCTTACCAACATCCTAGTTCCTGGCATGTCCAATAGCGGCGGTATTCAAAGCCTTGCTTGGGCGGCTATCATTATTGCCTTGTTGCAACAATTTCTTACCATGCTTTCAGGAGATTCAAAAGCAGCTCATGGAACTACCGGTTTTTTAGTTATGGCTTTTGTCCTTTATCTTACTGGAAAATTTGTAAATGGCTACAATGTTTCTGTTATAGGAGCCCTTATAGGCGGCTTAGTTTACGGCCTTGTAGACTCTTTTATTCCTGGGGATAAATTGGGAAAAAAAAATACTAAATAGAATTTAGGATATGATTTTTATCATATCCTTTTTTCATATGCTTAAAGTTTTTATCATTTTTACAGGCGGCGAACCTCTAGCAAGGAAAAAAGATGGTCAACCATTCAATAAAAATATGTTAAGACCTTGCCCAATGCTAGAAAACCCTAACCTACTTAGGGACATGGTTAAACAAAGCAAGGCTCATTCAACTGACATACTAGAAAAAGAAAGTGCTGACCACTTATGCGATAAGTGTGAAGAATATGCCGAAAATTGGAGACCTGTTGCCGATGAAATTTGGGCAGAATCAGGAAAATAAAAAAATTAATAACATTTTGACACTAAAACATATTGGGGACTAGATAAAATCTAATCCCCTTTAATATTATATTTGATTTGAGTAAATTGATTCTAATTCTTCTGGACTCGTATCTTTTGATAACTTATCAAATATGACCCTGCCTTCATTTAACATGATAATCCTATCAGAATAAGTTACGGCATCTCTCATATTGTGTGTAATCATCAAAGTTGTCATTTTAGTATCATTTATCAATTTATTAGTCCTTGTCATAACTAATTTAGAAGTCTTTGGATCAAGGGCTGCAGTGTGCTCATCTAACAAGAATAACTTGGGCCTATTCATGCTAGCCATTACCAAGGACAAGGACTGTCTCTGACCTCCTGACAAAAGGCTAACCTTGCTATCAAGCATATTTTCAAGACCGAGGTCTAGGGGCTTTAGAAGCTTTTTATATTCGTCTATCCTATTTTTATTGATTAGTCCTGTAAGGTTAAATCTTTTCCCCTTATTATCAGCTATAGCCATATTCTCAAGGATACTTAAGGAAGGGCTTACCCCCATCGAAGGGTCTTGATGAACCCTAGCTATATATTTTGACCTGTCCTTTTCTTTTAAGTCACTAAGCCTAATTCCATCAATCTCTATTTGGCCGGATTCAAGCTCAAGATTTCCAGCTATCAAATTTAACAAGGTTGATTTACCACACCCATTAGGGCCAATGATTGCAGTAATTTCATGTTCCCTTATATCTAGACTAAAGTCTTGGAAAATCCTTTTTTCATTTTCCGTACCAAGGTTAAAGCCCTTATATAAATTTTTTATGCAAAGCATGTTTAGCCCTCCTTCTTGTGTAAAAATTATTGTATGCAATAAATACTATTACTATAAGACCGTTAATCAATTTTAAATCATTAGGATTTAAACCTGCTTGAATAGCTAGTGTACCAATTATCTTATAGACAATAGCCCCTATAATTGCTCTTGTAGACCCGTTTAGGTTGGTATTTCTAAAGCTTGTTAGACCTATTATTACAGAAGCAAGGGCTATTACTATTACACCAGCCCCCATTTGCACATCGGCAAACCTCATAGATTGAGCCAACAAGGAACCACTTAGGGCAACATAGGCATTGGAAATCATTAGGCCAATAAGCATGTATTTGTCAGGATCTTGACCAAGTGCCTTTACTAGGGACTTATTATCTCCAGTAACTATAAGCATGTAACCTTTCTTTGTCTTCATAAATAAATCCAGGGCAAACTTACCAATCAAGACGATAATCACCAAAACTATAAGCCTGTCAACGTAAGCATTACCCGTATTAAGCATATTAAAAATTGATTTTGAACCAGAAATTGGCACGTTAGACTTCCCATTTATTTTAAGGTTAACAGAATAAAGCATGGTCATGGTTAGGATTCCAGCTAGAAGGCTATCTATCTTAAGCTTTATGGTCAATAAGCCTGTAACAAGTCCAGGTAAGGTTCCCAAAAGGCATGCTAAAAGTGTGGCTAACAAGGGGTGAACTCCCGCCCCTATCAGACCTGCTGTGATTAGGGCCCCCATGGGAAATGTTCCCTCTACAGTCAAATCTGCTATATTCAAAAGCTTAAATGTAACATATACGCCTGTTCCTAATAGAGCATAGATTAGACCTTGCTCTAGGGTCGTCATTATCAAATTCATGTTTTTCTCCTATTCTATCTTCTCGGAATCTTTTATTACTTGTAGGTCCTTATCAATACCTAGAATTTCTAAAGTTTTCCTATTTACAATATTCTTTGTTTCCTTGGCCATTTGAACCGGCATTTGACCTGGATCCAGCTTGTCTACTAAGATTTGCTTTGCCATTTCCCCAGTTTGAAATCCTAAATTCCTATAACTTAAACTATCTGAAATAAGTATTCCTCCCTTAACTTGGGATTCTTCTGCTGAAACTGATATTTTCTTCTTCTCCCTTAAAATATCTGAAAGTACCGTAATTGACGAAGCAATTTTATTATCAGACAAGATATAAAAGGCATCGGCCTCATCCACCATTGACTGAGCGATTTGCGGAAGGTCTGATAACTGGGTTATAGATTTAGAAAGTATTTTATAGCCATATTCTTTAGCCTTACCTTCAGCTTCCTTCAATTGGGCAAGGGAATTAGCTTCGTCAGCCGTGTATATAATTCCTATTTTTTCTATGCTTGGATCAAGGGCCTTAAAAATAGAAAATTGTTTGTCCATATTGGCTGCATCTGAAGTCCCTGTAACATTTGCCCCAGGTTTTTCCATAGAATCAACTAAATCTGCTGCAAGAGGGTCAGTGACAGCCCCAAATAAGATTGGGATTTCGTTACTTGCAGCCTTAGCTGCTTGAGCAGCTGGGGTTGCAATTGCAAAGATTAAGTCAACCTTATCTGATACAAATTTCTCTGAAATAGTCCTGGCTGTAGCAACATCGCCTTGGGCGTTTTGATAATCGATTTTAGCATCTATTCCTAGGTCCTTTATTTTTTCAAGGAAACCCTCCCTAATATCATCAAGTGCCGGGTGCTCAATCAGTTGCACTATCCCTATTCTAATTTCACCGTTTTCTCCAGACTTGGAAGTATTTTCTTTACTTTTCGATCCACAGCCTGATAAGACCAAAATCAAGGCCAATAAAACTACATATAATTTTCTCATGTTACTCTCCTTTTTCTCTCCTTTTTGTTTTCCTTCATATTTATTAATTTTTCCACTTAGCATTATAATTAGTTCAATAAAAAAAGCCTCCATCCCCAGACAAGGGACGAAGGCAAATATGCTTTCCGTGGTACCACCC
>CAYFNZ010000052.1:0-4900 GCA_964344625.1 uncultured Peptoniphilaceae bacterium
ATGGAGGAAGATTATGGAGAATCAAGACAATCACAGATATGATGATATTATCAATTTGCCAAATCCAACTTCAAAGAAACACCCTCGGGTGACCCTCAATAAGACAGTATGAGAACATTACTGGCATAGGGGAGCTGCCGTACAGGAGTGCGACAAGAAAAATTGGCGATACTTGGTTTTCACAACCAGGTATCGCCTTTTTCTATCTTTAACAGAATGTTTGAATCTTATTGGAGGTACATATGATGCAGGAACTTACTTATATCCGTTGTGGTGATTACTATATTCCCGATATTCGTTTACCGGAGGAAATCATTCTTCGTGAGATGATCTACGAGGAGGATGCCGTATGAGAATCCTTGAAAAATTTTGGTACGGCAATATCGAGCCTACAGAGTACGATACTTCTTCCAAGGAGCACAAGAAGCTACTGGAGTTGATTTGTAGGAACGAAGAAAAGCTCAAAGCAACCATGACGGACGAGCAGAAAGAATTGTTCGAGAAATACACCGATTGTGTGCGAGAGCATCAAACCAATACAGACTGTTTGATCTTTCAGAATGGCTTTAAGCTGGGCGCACGAATGATGTTAGAGGTCATGGAAGAATAACAGAATATTTCAAGTGGGACTTGCGCTCCAAAGGGGTGCAAGTCCCTTTACACATATTTGGTGGAAATTTTAGTGTTTAGGACTTTAAGCAAACCTATTGAAAAATTCACGATTTCGTGATATAACAATTGTTAATGTTAAGGAGGGATTCGCTATGGCTGTAACATACAAAAAGTTATTTCACTTGCTGATCGACAAGGGTATGACTAATGCGAGCTGATGGAGAAAGCCGGCTTTAGTGCTAATATCATTACCCGAATTAAGCGTGACAATTATATTTCTCTCGATAGTATTGAGAAGATTTGCAAAACGCTTAACTGCGGCGTAGATGATATTTTGGAATTTATAGCTGATGAAAAGAAAACGTAATTCAATAGAAAATCCAGTTTCGCAAAAATTACAAAGGCTGATATAGAGGCAAAAATCTCAAAATAAAGAAAAGAGGACTTTGATATGGGTACGAAAGACAACACCTTTCAACGAACAAAGAGGATTACAACATTCCTCGTTGCACTGGGACTATTTCTGTGTATGCTTCCGATGACCGCACTTGCAGAAAGCGGAAAAACAGAGGTTATAGGCAAGATTTATGAGTTCGACAAAGACAGTCACTATGAGTTTCACGAGGGTGGCACATCACAAAAGACCGGAAGTGGAAATACTTACGGAACTTTTTATGTCAGCGGCGATATAATTTCTACCAGTGAAAAAGCTGGCGTTCCAGCCTATGAGATAGGCGAAGGTAAATTGGCGTTCTATTACAATCATGGAGACACCATGCTGAACGCAAATGAAGATGCTTGGCATATTGTGAATGACAAAAGCAAAAAAGTTGCCGATATGAAGTTGGAGTCTGACATTATGAAGGGCACAATCATTTTACAGACTTCTAAAGACAGAAAAAATTGGGTGGATGTAGATACTATCTACAACGCATTCAGCGACACACCCATCCGTACAAGTTCCATCTATTCTACAACCGATGTGGAACTTATCAATGGTTGCTACTACAGAATTGTGGTCGTATATGAACTCTCCATCAGAACAGAGGACAGCAATTTCTTATTCGTTAATACCGATAAGTATGATTACAAGAAGTGTGCTGAGGTTTATGAATTTTATGCTTATTCAGAGAGCGGCGATGCCAACGCTGTAAATCCTAACGAGACATATAGCCTTGGCGAAAGAGTAAGAGTCAAAAATTTTGATGGTTATTTTGGCGAGGAATTGATTGATAAAAAAGACCCTCATTATGGTTGGGACTTAGGAAATTTCTTTGTCAGCGGTTATACTGACGAGGTCGCAGATGCCAATGAAAACATTGTATTCCTTAAAAATGTTGGCGACAAGGTAACTCTTTGGTTCAAACTCAATGAAAACATCAATGCTCTAAACGGTAACGAAAAAATTTCTATTACCGCTGATACTGAGGGATATGATCAATATTTTGAAACGCCAAAAATGAATTTTGGGCGTGGTGTATTGATTATTCGGTACACAGATCACAACAACGTAAAATCAGAGCCTACCATCTACACCAATTATCTTGAAGCCAATGCTGTTGTTGGGGCAGATACCAAGGTGCAGTTATTTGAGGAAGGTGATTATGAAGTTGCTCTTGATTATGAAATCACCAGCGACGAGCTGATTGATAAGGTCGGGCATTATCGTATCTTCTTCAAATTCTCTGTTCGTAATAGTAATTGTATGATTTATCCGTTTGATGTCAAAACTGGTAGTGAATTAACAAACAGCTCTATGACCGAAAATGGTTTCCGTCTGGATTTGGCTAAGTCCAGATATTTGAAAATCAATATTAAGAGAGAAATGCTGAAAGCTAGTGCGGATGGACTTGTAGAAGACACAAGATTTAACGGTGCAGCAAAGGATGGTGCTGAATATACCGATGAGGGAATCTATACCATCACAGTAAGTAACCAATATACAGGAGTGTTTACCACAAAGAAAATTTATGTAGGAACTAATAATGTTCTTCGTGCCCACATGACCACAGGACTGTCTATAGTGGAAATCAATAATCTTGTTGCAGATGGTGCAACAATTTCCGATGATGGAACAATTCAGCTTCCTAATGTGCAGCCTACTGAAGAACCGACAGTAGATCCGACCGAGAAACCGGATGAACCAAACAATGAAGAACCAATTGTCCCCACGGTTTCTGACGAACCTGCAAATAACGGAAATGAGAATGATGATCCAAAAGAAAAAACATTCCCAATAGCAGTATTTATTGGTATCGTAGCTTGTGTTCTGATTGCTATTGCAGTACCAACTATGAAGAAGAAAAAGCAAACGAGTGTAAATGTTGGTAATAATCACGATGAACAAGGAGGTGCAGATAAGTGAAGAGAATAATTGCTCTGTTTCTTAGTATCGTGATGATGCTGACTGGTTGCGGACAGGCACAACAACAGCAAGCATCTAACAGCCAAACTGAACAGCCTGTTACTACTACACACGATGCTCCGAACATCGAGCTTACTTTTAACGAAATCGAGCCGGAATTTACATCGCTGGATGATAAGCAACTTCTTGTTCATGTAGAAGATTTAGTGTATAGAGAAGCAGTTTCTTCAATTAATAGCGAAGAATATTTTGTTGAAAATGTTTCCGCAGTTTATATATCAAAGGAATATCTTGACGAAGTTGCTTTTAACTCACAATCGAATATTTATTTTGGATATACATTGACGGAGTTGGACAAAATCTTCCAAGGCACAAAATACATCTTTACTCTAAGCGAGAGCGGAACGACCACGGTGCAGGAACTTGAAGCCATTGAAGATGTTTCAACCGAAACAATGCTTAAAAATGTTGCTATCGGAACTGGCGTAATTCTTGTTTGCGTAACTGTATCAGTCGTTTCCGCTGGTGCAGGTGCTCCGGCAATAAGTATGATATTTGCTGCATCAGCTACAACAGCTAAAACCTTTTCAATATCTTCAGCAGCATTCGGAGGTATCTCTGCTGGGGTAGTCACAGGTATCGAAACAGGAGATTTCAATGAAGCTATTGAAGCAGCAGCCATGGGAGCAACAGAAGGTTTAAAATGGGGAGCAATAAGCGGAGCTGTTATTGGTGGAGTAAGTCAAGGAAGTGCTTTGTATGGTGCTGCTAAACAAACGAATTTTACCATGAATCAATATGCCCAAATTCAGCAAGAAACAGGGTATCCGTTGGATGTTATTAAGCAGTTTCATACTATGGACGAATATCAGGCATTTAGAAATGCAAACCTAAAGCCTACCGTTGTTGGAAATAAAACAGCTTTGGTTAAAACAGACATTGATCTTACGAAAGTGGATGCTAAAGGAAGAACTAATCTTGAACGAATGAAACAAGGTTTAGCACCGCAGGATTCAAATGGCGTATCCTACGAATTACATCATGTGGGGCAAAAGAAAGATGGGACGCTTGCTATAATGTCCCAAGCTGAACATGACAATCCTGCAATTCACGGATTTCTGCAAAAAACTGAAGCACATGCCGCAGGAACAAACTGGGATGCTGAGCGACAAGCGTTTTGGAAAGCCTTTGCTGAATTGGTAGGCTAATATAAGGGAGAATGATGATGAGTAAATTTATTGAAGAAATAAAAAGCAAACCGAACTTCTATGCTGAGAAAGGTACATCCCCACTCCAAATTGAACAGGCGGAGCTGTCATTAGGCTTAAACTTCGCAATTGATTTCAAAGAGTGTCTCCGTGAATTTGGAGCAATTTCTGTTGACGGTCACGAACTTACAGGTTTTAGTGCTGATAAAAATTTAGATGTGGTCGAAGTCACTCAAAAAAACAGGAAGAAGCACAATGTGGGAAATAGCCTTTATGTCATTGAGGAAACCCATATTGACGGAATAGTTATATGGCAAGACGGTAAGGGGGATGTATATGAAACAACTCCCAATTCTAAACCACAGAAAATTGCCAACTCATTGATTGAGTTTATATCTAAGTAAATCTAAAGTGAAATAATGACTAAGCACAAGGCGATCAACCGTAAAAAGTTGGTCGCCTTGTTTCGTTACTATGTCCAAAAGAAAGAACCGAAGCCGCTGACCGTATCGGGTATTCTTTCGGATATTGGCGAGGCTGCAGATACTTTCATTTTTAACTGGGCAAGGTTACAGACGGAGTATGCGGATTTGTTACACGACAAAGAAATGGTCACAGGGGTAAAGGAATATATCGAGGAAATCAGAGAGTATATGCAAACTGCCGAAGAGTTAATAGGAAAAACCCTTCTAGCAATAGTAAATCTACCACCAAG
>CAYFNZ010000053.1:0-4775 GCA_964344625.1 uncultured Peptoniphilaceae bacterium
CCTGTCTATCCTTCGTCTCTTTTATTAGTTTGCTATTATCATTATTAGTTGACCTCTCCATAAAAACCTCCTCATAGTCTTAATAATTATTATTTAAAAAGCCCTTTATCTTTCGATAAAGGGCGAATTTCCGCGGTACCACCTTTTTTCCCGTCAAGACGGGCTCTTACAAAATCAATAAATGTCCTGTGCTTATAACGTACACAAACCCGTAACCGGCTACTAGGCTTCACCAATTCAACACAAAGATGATTTTCAAGTATCCTTCCATACTATTTCGCACCAACCAATAGCTCTCTGAAACTTCCGAATATTTACTCTTTCTTCGACTTTTTAATTATACAATTAAATTTATTATATATCATTTTTCATCTTTGTCAAGTTTTATTCCACTAGCCTCAATCAAGCCTATTAAGTCGATGATTCTAAGGTCCCTATAGTCATTATCTGGAAAAATCTTGAATTTATTATTAATTTTTATATATTCATCAAAACTTATCTTGTCATAAATATTTTTTGCTATCGATAAATCTGCACCACCAAGGTCGGTCTCATCATAGTCAAGAAGCCCCATGTTTAGTAGACATATAGCCTTTTGACATACTTCATCTTCCGCATGGCTTAAAATCTGCCACCTAAAAGCTTCCAAAGGCCCAAGCTCTCCACCTGTATAGTAGGTTTCTTCTGGTAAATGCTTAAAATAGTCTATAGACAGATTCCTAATGGTCCCAGAAAATCCCAGGCTCTTATCCTTTAAGGAAGACCAAAGGACCTTAAAGTCCCTGCCATGCAAGGGCCCATTTTCTGACTTTAAATAATCCATCCTAAACTTATTTAAGCCAAGGACTATTTCTTCATCATCTAAGAGGATTTGTCCATCCATCCTCCTTAAGTTCTTTATTCTGGACCCAAAGGGCATTTTCAAGTCGATTTCATACTTGACATTTCCAAATATATCAAAAGTAGAATACTTATACTTTAGTCTGTGGCTGGCAAAACTGATAGTAAAGTCCCCTTCTTGGCTTTGGTTAAAGTAGCCTGCTGACCACTCCATATAGGCCTTAAGGTCCCTTACCTTTACCAGGTAATTGGTTATTTCCCCACCTGCATATGAATAGGAATTATAGATGTGCTTTCTTTTAATCTCTCCTTCTGGCATTTGGGGATAGGGGTTATCTAGGTGGACTGAAACTACATCAGCCTTGCTATAAAAGGCCATGACATCTAAGAAAAACTCTGTAATCGGAGTCTGTCTTAGCTTAACTTCAGGAAGGCCCCTGATAGAATCATCAGGCCTAAGGTTCCCACCCTTTACATAGCCTACATGCTCGTTGACATAGGCCCTGATTTTCTTATGAGAAGCTTCTAGAAGACCTTCAATTTCAGGGTCGCTTTCAAAGGTCTCATCTACGCTTATAAAAGTGGCTTCTTTATTTACAAGCCTTGGGCCACCTGCAAGGTCAAAGGTTAAGTCCAGCCTATTTAGGCCCTCTCCCCTTGAACCTGGTTCCATAAAAACACAGTCTCCTAGCCAAAGTTCAAGGATTTTTTTGTGCATATGGCCGCCAAAAATAGCGTCTAGCTTGTGGCTTTCAGAAACATGGTCCATAAGGTCTCTGACCCCGGTATTTGGAATCTCATTTTCGTTGCTATCTCCCATGTGAAAAACCCCAATTATGGCATGGGGCTTGTAGGTATCAGCCTCAGCTAAAAGCTTTTTTAGCTCAAGGTCTGCATCCTCTATGACATAGTCCTTTAGGTTGCCACTTTTCTCCTCAAAGCGCTTAACTAGCGGGGTCGTTAGGGAAACAAAGGCTAGGCGGACCGGCCCAAAGTCCCTGATATAAAGGCCCTTTAAGATCCTTTTTCCCTCCTTGTCATAAAGGTTTCCCATCATAGGCACCCCCTTAAATTGGTCCAAGACTTTTTTAAGCCTTGGCATGCCAAAGTTAAACTCGTGGTTGCCCATGTTGTAGATTTCATAGCCGATTTTGTTGATGACATCTATGCCTGGAAAATGCCTCTCATCCAAAAACATCTCGGCATTGTTTCCTTGAATTAAATCTCCACAGTCCAGGATGAGACTGTGGGGATTTTCCTTTTTTATTTGTTTGTATATTCTGCTTATCTTTGACAGGCCGCCCTTGTCGACTCTTTGGTCCTTTGCATAATCCCAGTTCATGAAAAAGCCATGGACATCAGATGTCCCCAAGAGGGTGACTGTCATCAAGTTATTAGCATCCATATCCTACTTAGATGCCTTTTCCTTTATATAGTCTAGGACATCAAAAGGATTGTCTTGAGCCTTAACCTTTCTAAATATTTCTTCGATATTTCCATCTTCATCTATGATAAAGGTATCCCTGGAGGTTGAAAGTCTCATCATCCCATACATGTTCTTTTCAACCAAGACCCCATAGGCTTCATGGACTACTTTTTCCGGGTCAGAAAGGATGTCAAAGTTTAAGCCTTGCTTTTGAGTAAATCTCTCGTGAGATGCCACGCTGTCCTTACTTACGCCAAGGACCTTAACCCCAAGGTCTTCAAGTTCCTTATTTACATCCCTAAAGCCACAAGCTTGCTTGGTACATCCTGGTGTAGAATCCTTTGGGTAAAAGTATAAAACTATCTTTTGGCCCCTAAAGTCCTTTAAGCTTATTTCCTTTCCATCTTGGTTTTCTAGAGTAAATTCAGGTGCCTTATCTCCAACTTTTAACATATTAATTCTCCCTTTCTAAAGATAAAAGTAATTGCTTCCTATAAAGTCCTCCGATATAATCCCCCATTTCGCCATTTGCCTTTAAGACCCTGTGACAAGGGATGATTAAAGGAAGAGGGTTGTTGGCAAGAGCCGATCCCACAGCCCTTTGGGCATCAGGGTGTCCCGCTTTTTCTGCCAAATCCTTATAGGAAATAGTTTCTCCATATTTCACATCTTCCAAGGCCTTAAGGACCTCTTTTTGGAAGTTATTGGCCTGGTAAGAAAGCTTTAGTTCAAAATCCCTTCTTTCCTTCATGAAGTATTCCTTAACTTGCTTTTTAGCCTCCCTTAATAGGGCATCTTCATATTGAACATCTATGGCATCGCCTATCTTTCTAGGTTGGTCAAAGGTCACTTGGCAGATGCCTTCTAGGTTAGAATAAATGTATACCTTGCCTATTGCGGTATTGATAAATGTATAGAAGTTGATAATTCTCTTTTTAGACAAGGCTTCTTCCATCTCATTAAGCCTGAATTGGCCAACATTTATCTTGTCGGAAATATTTATAAAGTTATAGGATGGTTCGTAAATATTAGTCCTATACCTTGAAACTACCCCAAGCTCACCCATAGAAATGGATAGGAGTTCCGGCCTGCTATACTTTCTAGAATATTCGCCGGAAACTAATAGCTTAAAGATTACTTCTGACCTATTTTGTGGCATATCAACAATCTTAACTATGTCCGCATCAAATTTTACAGCCTTTTCTATATAATATTGGAAAATGCCCTTTGACACCCCCCTATTCATCTGGTGGACAGAAAGTACGGTCTTTATGCCTTTGTTTTTAGCATGTTCCACCATGTCCTTCATAGCCTGGTCTGTAAGTTCATTTATTTGTAGGTCTATATAGTCCATTGATAAATCAAGGAAGGAATGCACCTTTACCGCATAATCCAAGCCTGCATAATTGCCGCCTTCCCTCTTGGTCCTAAGGGTTAGGACTATCTCTGAATCCGTTAATTTTCTTAATTCTTCAATAATTTGGCTCAGGTTTTCAATAGAAATGTCTTCCAAATAATCGGCCCTGATTTCAAATAAGTCTATGTCATATCCCTTGGTCTTTGAAAATTCATTTAAGATTTCTTCCTTGTCCTTGCCTATTAAGGCTACAATCTTTTTCATATTACTCAATCACCCCATATTTCACTAAAGCATTATATATTCCATCATTATCGACATCATCAGTTACATACTTACTAACCTCTTTTGCGGAATCTACGGCATTGCCCATGGCTATACCAAATCCTACATAATCAAGCATTTCGGTGTCATTGCCCCCGTCTCCAAAGGCCATGACCTCATCCTCATCAAGGTCAAAGTATTGTAAAACCTCTTTTATTCCTACTGCCTTGCCCCCATCTTTTGGTATGACATCAACAAATAGAGGATGCCACCTTACCCCTTTTAAGTTGGGAGCTACTGAGAAAAATTCCTCTTCCTCGTCTTCATAAATATATGAAGCAAGCTGGTAGGTAGGGTTTGACTCAATCCTTTCAGGCGAGTCAATCACATATTTTTCAAGGGTGGTACCCATCATTTCAGATAGCTTTTTAACCCTGTCATTTATCAAGTTTACGTATGTATAGTCAAGTTCCGTAAAAGATGTAGCTATCTTCTTGTCTTCAATATATTTAACTAGGACTCTCAGGTCTTCAAGCGGCAGGGGTTCATCCCTGATCATCTTATCGTCAATTGCTACCTGCTGGCCGTTGTTGTAAACATAGCCATCAAAGTCTACGCCTAGCTTTTCTTTAACTATCTCAAAGGCCTCTGGAGACCTGCCAGTAGAAATAAATATCTTTATGCCATTTTCCTTTAATTTTAATAAGGATTTTCTGGTAGACTCAGGCATCTCATGAGTTTTGAAGCTAAGTAAGGTTCCATCTACATCAAAAAATATCGCTTTAATCATATTTCCTCTCTAACAAAAATCAAAAATTATAATTACAACTTAATATTACCCAAGTAGGCTCAGATATTCAAATTAAAAAGGGGCTGTTGCAAAATATC
>CAYFNZ010000054.1:0-4766 GCA_964344625.1 uncultured Peptoniphilaceae bacterium
ACTTTATTAACATATTATTTATTTAACATTTAAGAATAGATTGTTGTTATTGGCCTTGATTGGTCTTAGGAGGTGCAAGGTTGGATATTTTAGTAGTTAGCCTTATCGTAGCTATCTTTATATATCTTGGTGTGAGAGAGCAGAAGAAAAACGATGAAAATATTAAAAAAATACCACTTAGAGTCAATGTAAATGGCATAAGAGGAAAGTCTACAGCGACTAGACTTATAAGTGCAATACTGGTTGAGGCTGGATATAAAAATATTGGAAAGACAACAGGCACGTCACCAAGGATGATATATGGGAAGGGCAGGTCTATGGAAAAAGAGATTGTAAGACAGCCTAAGGGGGTCACTATTAGTGAACAGCTTGGAGTTATAGACCAGGCTGCAAGATATAAGGTTGACTCTCTTGTATGTGAATGTATGGCGGTTAATCCAGACTACCAGCAAATATACCAAAACAAGATGATCCAGGCTAACGTTGGTGTTATTGTAAATGTACTAGAAGACCACCTAGATGAAATGGGCCCAACGCTTGACCAGATAGCTCAGGCCTTTACCTCAACAATCCCGTATAATGGGAAATTGATTATATCTTCCCAGGATAAGGATTATATAAATTACTTTAAGAAGATTGCGAAAAAAAGAAATACAGAGGTCTTTGTAAGTGATGAAAGTGAAATACCTGAAGGGTATTTACAGGAATTTGGCTATGTTGTTTTCCCTAATAATGTTGCTATTCCATTAGCTTTTGCAAGGGCCATGGGGATAGATAGGACAACGGCTTTAAGGGGGATGCTTAATGCTAACCCAGACCCAGGAGCCTTGATGGTGGATAGGATTAGGGTTAGAGACAAATATAGTATATTTGTAAATGCCTTTGCAGCCAATGACCCCAACTCTACCCTAGAGATTTGGGAATTGATTAAAGAATATGGATATGGTCATGAGTTCTATAGGCCTCCTCTTGTAGTGTTCAATGCTAGACCCGATAGGGTTGATAGGACTGAGCAATTTGTAAGAGATTGTATCCCATATATAGAAAACCACATCGACTTGCTTGCTATGGGAGAAGTTACAAACCCACTATTTGAAGGATTTAAAAATGGAAGCCTTTCTAATGTTGAAAATTACTATGGAATGGAAGGGGCAAATGCAAGAGAGTTAAAGAAAAAGCTTTATTCATTGATGGATGGAAGACTGGTATTTTTTATTGGTAATATCCATGGAGTTGGTGAAGACTTTTTAGTTGAAATTTCAGATTGGTATGAGGGCGATAGAAAGCCTAATATAAGTTTAAATTAAGGGGTTATAAAGAGTTTATTATGAATCTATCGGATTATTATGTAGTGCTAGTTGTCGGAGTTGCAGTTAGCTTATTTATTGAAGAATTTGTTGGGGTAAACACTGGCGGAATGATTGTGCCAGGTATCTTAGCTATGAATATAAACAAGGTTGATATTTTGATTTATATATTTTTGTTAAGTATAATAACTCACCTAATAGTTGATAAAGTATTGACAAAACACATGATACTTTATGGCAAAAGAAAGTTTGCTATTACTATTATGATAGCTATTTTATTAAAGTTAATGTTTGACCAGCTATATTTCTTTATGCCATTTGCAACGGTTGCCTTCAGAGGGGCTGGAGTTATAGCACCTGCTTTGTTGGCAAATACCTATTCTAAGCAAGGTATTGAGTATACAGTACCAGCTGCAATAATTTCAATGTTTATCGTGGCATTACTTATGCAAGTTATATTTTTATTCTAAAGGAGTAATTAATGGCTAGGAAAGTTTCAGAGGAGAAGACAAAAACGCCAGAGTTTAAGACAAATTGGCTAAAGAAGAGGATGACTATAGGGATAAGGATGAGGAAAAAGCCTAGTCTAAGATTACTGACAGTAATTACTATAGTTCTAGCCATCGTTTATTTAGCAATAGGTAACGAATGGTTTGTAAAGGCTGAAAAACCAGTCCAATATGTCTCTCAAAAGACCAACCACGGGAAGGTAACATTTACCGGGGATGTGTCTCCTTCAAGATATTTAAAGGAAGTATCTAAAAAGAGGGGGGCAGGGATTTACTATGATAATATTAAGCAGGTCTGGCAGGATTCAGATGTTTCCATAGTAAATCTAGAAGCGGCTGTTGTAGAGAGCGTCGACAAATATAAGGATTTCGTGGTCCGCATGGATAGGAAAAAAATTTACCTTGATGTAAACCAGGCAGATGTTCAAGCTCTTAAAGATGCCGGAGTTAGCTTGATAGGATATGCTAACAACCACTCTCTAGACTATGGTATTCCAGGACTTTTCGAGACCTTAAAAATATTTAAGAATGTTGGTATTGATTATACTGGAGCAGGTTACAATATAGATGATGCGAAAAAACCTTATTTATTTGAGTTGGATGGTAAAAAGGCATCGCTAACAGCTATAACCCATAGGGTTGTTCCCAAAAGATATACAAGTGAGGCGAACCTTCCTAGGGTTCATACAGGAACGTATTACTATGCTGATTATGAGATGGCACAAACTTTTAAGGAAAATGATATCAACATTGTCTATGCTCACTGGGGTACAGAGTATGCTATTAACCCTGACAAGGATATTAAGGATTTAGGTAGACATTATATAGATATGGGGGCAGACCTTGTTGTAGCCTCACATCCTCACGTTTTACATCCAGTGGAAAAATACAAGGACGGCCTTATAGTTTATAGCCTTGGTAACCTAGTGTTCGACCAAGAGATTGGTAGAACGACTGACTCTGCTATAGCAAATTTTTATATCAATGATAAAGAAAGGTTCATGGAATTTGTTCCGATTGTAATAAATAAGGGAATACCTAGGATAGTAGACGATGAAAGGGACGTCAAGAGAATTTTAGGTCACCTGACCAAGATGTTAAAAGAGGGTGACTATAAAATTGAAAATGGAAAGTTGAGAGTCGATTTTTAAATGAGGAAATTAGTTTACAATAAAAAATCCATAACAAGAAAGAGGAATTTTCTAATATTCTTATCTGTTATGCTAATTGCTGGTTTAGTTGTTTTTAACAATAGGAGTAAAATTTTTAATAAAAAAGAATACACTGCGGATAGTAACAAAGAAATAATAAATAAAGGTCCTAATTCTAAAGACCAGCTACAGAACTCGGCCAGACTTGATGAAGAGGGGCATAAAGCAGTTACTGATGTTAAAGCAGAAAAGTATGCCGTGGTCTCATCTAACCCAGTTGCTTCACAGGTTGCCATGCAGGTCTTAAAGGATGGGGGCAATGCCGTTGACGCTGCAGTTGCCTTGTCATTTTCCCTAAATGTAACAGATCCACAGAATTCAGGAATCGGTGGTGGGGGTGGTATGATGGTGTATGATACAAAGACTGGCAAAAAGGTCTTTTATGATTACTATATCCAGTCAGGAGATGCCCAACCTGTAAATAATATAGGGATTCCAGGATTTTTAAAAGGAATGGAGCAGCTATCAAATGACCTTGGAAATATGCATTTTTCTAAAGTTCTTGATTATCCCATAGCCCTAGCTGAAAAGGGGGTAATAGTTACCAAGGAATATTCAAGAATATTGAATTCATATAATTATATCAGCCAAGTATATCCAGCTGTAAATAGACCTGATGGAACTATCCTTCAAGAGGGTGACCTATTCAAACAGCCTGATCTTATAAAAACCCTAAAGGCGGTTAAAGAATCAGGGTCTGAAGTTTTTTATGGGGGACAGCATAAGATCTCAAGAGATTTTCTTAATCTAACAGGGATAAGCCAAGAATCTCTAGCTAATTACAAGGTTAGAGTTACAGAACCTCTAGAAGCGACCTATAAGGGGTATAATATACTAGCTCCTAAAGGACCATTTTCAGGTATGACAGTCTTGCAGAATTTAATTTTAGAAGAAAAATTAAATATTCCTGAAAAAAATGCTAAAAATGAAGACTATAATAATAAGATTAAGAGTTTATATAAATTTACTGCAAGAGAGGGTAGAAAATATATTTCTAACGATAACACCATAGACTATAATAGCTTATTAGATAGGGATAGCCTATACAAAAATTATCATTCATATGATGGTAATGAGGGCTATTATGTAGAGCCAGAAAGTGAGTCTACAACTGCTTTTTCTGTTATAGACAAGGATGGGATGATAGTATCTGGAACTAATACCATTTCCAGTTTCTGGGGGTCGTATAATATTCAAAATGGGATTATCTACAACAATGCTATGAAGAACTTCTCCCATGCCCCAAACGACTTCGCCTTTAATAAGAGGCCGAAGACAGGTATCTCACCACTTATAATCACAGGGGCTGATGGATATATGGAGTCCTTAGGATCAAACGGAGGAGCCCAAATACCAACCTACTTAACCCAATATTTGATTAACACCAAGAAGTATTCAATGCTTCCACAAGATGCAAATGACTTTGAAAGAAGCTATTACTTAAAAGGCCTGATGCATTTTGAAATAAATGCCCCGATTTATACCTATGAAAAAGAGGAAGATATAAATTTTAAGGGGAAATACAAGGTGAAAAAAAGCTCCTATGGCTGGGGGATAATGGATGGCTTGGTCTTTACAAGAGATGGAAGGATTATTCCTCACAATGACAAGAGAAACTACTTCTATGGAGGGGGGACCTATGTAAATGGTGACCTCGTATATCCAGACCCTAATAGCAGTCAAATCGTCAAATAAAATTATAAGAAATCTAGTAGACCTGGTCTGTTAGATTTCTTTTA
>CAYFNZ010000055.1:0-4007 GCA_964344625.1 uncultured Peptoniphilaceae bacterium
TTAATAGCTCTCGATAAATTTTGAACCTTAACAATTGAATAGACCAAGACAAGACATTAATCATTTTTGGAGCGTGATAACCTATCCGCCAAGATCTTTCTGCTGAATAATTCGGCAAAACAAGTACTGCTAAGCTAAAAGCAAGGGAAGAAGAAAGGGAGCGATAAGTAAGAGTTTGAATATAGGGAGGGATACCCTATTCGCTATGAAGAAAATGAGGATAATGATACTTCTAAGGTTGAAGCCGGCTCATCCTGAACAGAGGCGGAGGTGAGATTCCTATGTTGCTAATCCAAGGCACTTGTCAATGTCAAAAAACTTTAATTTTATATTGTGAGGTAAAACCTATGAATACAAAAGAAAAGAAGAAATATAAACCTAAAGAGCAAATATCAAAAGAAGATTATTCTAAAAAAATTACTTACACTCAAAGTGATAAAGAGTCCCTCGACTTACTAGATATTGTAGAGCTTTATTTATGTAGAGCTTGTATAAGACTATAAGCTGGGGTGCTGACTTAAAAACTTGGGTGCGGTAAAATATAAGTGGTAGAAGAACTCCTTAATGACTATTTGCCCAAATACAAATTAAGGAGGTTTTGTGATGGAAAAATTTGCTTGTATGTATCTTCGTTTATCGAGAGAGGATGGAGATAGCACAGAAAGTAATTCTATTTCAAATCAAAGACAGATTATCAAATCATATGCAAGGGACAATGATTTTAAAGTTGTTGCTGAATATGTAGATGATGGCTTTTCAGGATCTAATTTTGACAGACCAAAATTTAAGAAGATGATTCAAGATCTTGAGGAAAAGAAGTTCAAAACAATTATTGTGAAGGACTTATCCCGTTTTGGGAGAGATTATATCGAATCAGGAAAATATCTTCAAAAGATATTTCCAGAAAAAGGTATAAGGTTTATATCCGTAAACGATAACTATGATAGTGAAAATGCAGATGTAAGCGATACACACCTAATTCTTCCCATAAGAAACTTTATTAATGATTCTTATTGTAGGGATATTTCTATGAAGGTTAAATCTTCAAAAGAAATTAAAAGGAAGAATGGTGAATTTATTGGTGCATTTGCTCCTTTTGGTTATAAGAAGGATAGCAAAAACAAACATAAGTTAGTCGTTGATACAGAAGTTTCACATATAATTGAAAGAATCTTCAATATGAAGATAGACGGTTATTCGTCTAAGGCTATTGCAGATTTTTTAAATAGCATAGGTTGTGTAACACCATCTAAGCATAAAGAAAATTCTGGCGATAATCATACTACTGGTTTTATTGTTAAAGACTCTAAATGGGACGCAAAAATGGTCAATAGGATTATTACAAACAAGGTCTATATAGGAGTGCTTGAACAAGGGAAAACTAGAAAACTAAATTACAAGTCTAAGAGAGAAGTAGAAGTAAATGAAGAAGATTGGATTGTAATAAACGACTCTCATAAGCCTATTATTTCTAAAAGCATTTATGCTTTGGCTAATAAGATGATGCTCCGAGATGTAAAACAATCGGCAGATATACCACATATTTTATCAGGAATGCTTTATTGCAAAGATTGTGGATCTTCAATGGTTAGAAGAAAGGTTAAGTCCAAGAATGGATATAATATTTTTTATATTTGTTCTCACTATAATAACAAAGGAGATTGCACAAGACATAGTATAAAAGAAGATTATCTACTGGATATGACTCTTTTTGCACTTAAAGATTATTTAAAAAAATATAATGAACTACTAAGTCAAGTTAATAAGTTAGATGTATCGAAAGTAACATTTAATATTGACTTTGAAAGCTTAAACTCAGAAAAGAGAAAGTATGAAAGACTTAGACAATCTTTATATATGGACTTAGAAGATGAACTTATAACTTCTGAAGAGTTTGAAAGATTCAGAAAAAATTATCTTATTAAGATCAGGGAAATAGAGAAACAAATTGCTACAAAGAAAAATATACTTGCCAACTTGCAAGAAAAGATGAAAAACAAGGACAGTTTGGTTTCCGAAATTGTTCCCACTGATTTAAGCAGCCTAAATAGGCTAACAATTGTATCTTTTATAGATAGAATTGAAATCGGAGAAAACAATGAGATTAATTTTGTCTTCAATAATTTGGAAACAGTTAACTTACTGAAGACTCTTATAAAAGAAGAAAGTGAAAGTAAGTCCGATGTAAAGAAGAATTTGATTTCAATAAATAAGGTCTTTGGAAATGCTCTTGAAAACAAGACTCCAATGCAATTAGTTGGAGGTGTTTTATAATGGCAAGAACTTCCAAAAGATATATTGAAAAGAAAAGTGAAAAGACAGAAAGAAAAGTCTTTAAAGCCGGAATTTATACAAGACTATCTAACGAAAGAACAGAAGAGTGGAGAGAAAAATCATACTCAATAGAAACTCAGATCCTGTCTTGTAAAGAATATGCATTAAAAGAAAATATAGATGTTTTAGAAGTTTATACTGACTATGAATATAGTGGGACAAACTTTGAAAGACCATCATTTCAGAATATGATGCAAGATATTAGGGATAGAAGAATCAATTGCATTATTATAAGAGATTTATCAAGACTTGGAAGAGAATATCTCGAAATGGGAAGATTGATTGATAAAGTTTTTCCATTTTTAGGTGTTAGATTTATTTCAGTTAATGATAAATTGGACACAGTCAAAGAAACAGACTCAAAGAAATCTTTTGAGGTTACTCTTAAAAATATTATCAACGATATGTATGCTAAGGATATTTCAGTTAAGATAAAAACCTCAAAACACAATAGAGCAAGAAACGGATACTTTATTGGTTCTGTTCCACCTTACGGTTACAAGATTAAAAAATCTAAAGAAGGTCAAAAACTTGTAATCGATGAGAATGTTAGATTTATTGTGGAAGAGATGTTTGATTTAACTCTTCAAGGCAAAAGCCAATATGAAGTCGCAAAGCATTTTAATGAAAAAGGCTATGCTCCTGGAATGATTTACTATAAAACTGGGAGAGTTTATAGACAAGATGATGATCCTGAATGGAATAAAGGGACAATTTCAAAAATGCTTACAAACCCAGCTTATACGGGGACTTTAGTACAAGGAGTTAAGCAACAAAATCTAGCAAAAGGAATTAAACAACATTTTGTAGATGAAAGTCAGTATATAATTTGTGAAAATGCACATGAAGCAATCATTTCTAAGGAAGTTCACGAAAGAATATTACAAGAAAGACGAGAAAGAAAGAAAAATCATGTTTTCAGTTCGCCAATGCACAACTTTGAAAATAGGGACTATGAGAACAGATTTAAAGGTCTTGTAATCAATAATAATACTAGAAAAGAACTTTATAGAAGAACTCGTATCTATGGTAAAAATTTAGACAGACTTTACTATTATTTTCAGAATGAGAGATTTAGTGGAAGTATAAAACCTGAAAAATCAGTATACATTATGGAAAGAGATTTAGATCAGGCAATTAGTGATAAAATTTCTGAGTTTATTATGAAGACAACTAGCAAGACAAAATTTGTTAATCGAATTAAAGCTAGATTTAATAACGCAATAGATACTTTTAAGAAAGACATTGAAAATCTTAAAAGAAAAAATCTAAATGAAGAAAATATCATTCAAAGAGCCTATGAAGAATATAGTCTAGGCAAGATTGATAGAGACGAGTATCTATTAAGAAGAGAGATTGCTCAAAGTCATATGGCTACATTTGATAACGAGATTTCCGCAATTGAAGTTAATATATCAAAACTTAAAAAAGAAAGATTAAAATCAACAAAATGGATAAATGATTTATATGCTTCAAAGAATTTGGAAAAGCTACCTGGTGATTTAATCCATAGCTTAATTGAAAAAATAATAGTTTATGATAAACACGAATTTGAAATAGTCTTTAAATTCAATATAGATAATTTGGTAGGAGGAACAGACGATGAGTAAGATTGCTCTTTATATTAGATTATCCGTTGAAGATATGATAAAGACTGATGAAAGTGAAAGTAT
>CAYFNZ010000056.1:0-3986 GCA_964344625.1 uncultured Peptoniphilaceae bacterium
ATTTGATAGAAAGAAAATAGAAAATGCTATTTTTAAGGCTTACAAATCCTTAGATAGGGAACCTGAAGATGGCTTTATTGAAAAGATGGCGCAATCAATTGAGAACATGGTAATTGAAAAATTCCCTTCAAACCATGTAGTTACAGTTGAAGAAATTCAAGACCTAGTTGAAATTACCTTGATTGAAAACAGGCAATACGAAGTTGTTAAGTCCTACATCTTGTATAGGGCTCAACATACTATGAATAGAAAAGTAGTGGAAAAATTTGAAGAACATATAACCGATGAAAATGTCCTTGAAATCATTAAGAATATTCAAGTTGACTTTGACAGAACCCACTATGATATAGACCAACTTTACATGAAGTGGTTCTCATTTTTAAAGACCAATATGACCCAAGACCAATACCTAAAGGCCTTGGTAAAGGCAGCTGCTGAACTTACCAGCAAGGAATCACCAGATTGGGAATATATCTCAGCTAGATTTTTAGTTTATGAAACTAACAAGACAATAGAAGAAAACATAAAAGATTTAGGAATCGTGGACTTTAAATCTAAACTTAAGGTCCTAACTGATATGAACCTTTATGGAAAATACATGCTTGAAGCCTACAGTGATGAAGACCTTGATGAACTTGAAGGTCACATGGTTCACGAAAGAGACAAGCTATTTAACTACTCAGGCCTAGACCTAGTTGTAAAAAGATACCTTATAAAAGACAGCGAGGGCAACCTACTAGAAACTGTTCAAGAAATGTTTATGGGTATTGCAATGCACTTGGCAATTCCAGAAGGTGATAAAAAGGTGGCATTTGCCAAGAAGTTGTATGACATCTTATCTCAACTAAAGGTAACCATGGCAACTCCAACTATGAGTAATGCTAGAAAACCATACCACCAATTGTCATCATGTTTTATAGACACAGTGCCTGACTCATTGACTGGAATCTATAGGTCAATCGACAACTTCGCCCAAGTTTCAAAGCATGGTGGTGGAATGGGCCTATACTTTGGCAAGGTAAGATCTACAGGCTCTGATATTAGAGGTTTTAAGGGAGTTGCAGGTGGCGTAGTTCGTTGGATAAGACTTGCCAATGACACAGCTGTTGCCGTTGACCAATTGGGAGTTAGACAAGGCTCAGTTGCCGTATACCTTGATGCATGGCACAAGGACATGCCAGAGTTTTTACAATTAAAGACAAATAATGGGGATGACAGACAAAAGGCCCATGATGTCTTTCCAGCTGTTTCATATCCTGACTTATTCTGGAGACTTGCAAAGAATAACATAAACTCTACATGGTACCTATTTGACCCACACGAAATTGAAAATGTAATGGGCTACAAGCTTGAAGACTACTATGGCGAAGAGTGGGAAAAAAGATATAATGAATGTATAGAAAGTCCACTTCTTTCAAGAAGGACAATTTCAGTAAAGGACATGGTAAGATTAATCATCGTTTCAATAACTGAAACAGGTGGACCATTTACCTTTAATAGGGATGCTGTTAATAAGGCTAACCCAAATAAGCACGCAGGTATGATTTACTCTTCAAACCTATGTACAGAAATCATGCAGAACATGAGCGAAATCAAGACTGCAGAAAACAAGATAATCGAAAAAGATGGCAAGGCTTATGTGACAAAGACCACTGAAGCTGGCGACTTTGTAGTATGTAACTTGGCATCACTTGTATTAGGTAATATCGATTTAGAGAACCAAGAAGAGCTTGAAAATGTTGTTTCAACAGTTGTTAGGGCCCTAGATAATGTTATAGATTTAAATTACTACCCAGTTGAGTATGCTGAAATTACCAACCAAAGATATAGGGCTATAGGCCTTGGTAGCTCAGGGTACCACCACGCTTTGGTTAAAAAGGGAATTCAATTTTCTTCAGATGAACACCTTGAATACATGGACAAGGTTTATGAAGACATCAACTACTACGCTATAAAAACCAGCAGCCAACTAGCTAAGGAAAAAGGATCATATAGGTATTTTGAAGGCTCAGAATGGCAAGATGGAAAGTACTTCGAAAGAAGAGACTACACTAGTGAAAGATGGCAAGAATTAAAAGAAAGTGTCAAGGCAAATGGTATGAGAAATGGCTACTTGATGGCTATAGCTCCAACTGGCTCAACTTCAATTATTGCAGGAACAACTGCTGGTATCGACCCTGTTATGAAGAGATACTTCCTTGAAGAAAAGAAGGGGTCAATCATACCAAGAGTAGCTCCTGGCCTAAATACTAGGACCTTCTGGACCTATGAAAATGCCCATGAAATTGACCAAAACTGGGTAATTAAATCCGCTTCTGTAAGACAAAGACATATAGACCAAGGTCAGTCTACAAACTTGTATATTACAACAGACTACACCATGAGACAAATATTGAATTTATTGATTTATGCCAATGAAATGGGTATCAAATCATTGTATTATGTAAGAGGTAAGTCTCTAGAAGTAGAAGACTGTGATTCTTGTTCAGCATAGGAGGATAAAATGGATATTAAAAGAAAAGCACTTTTCAATGAAAATGGAGATGTGGAATTAACTAAAAGAAGAATGATTAATGGTAACACTACCAACCTAAATGACTTTAATAACATCAAGTACAATTGGGTTTCAGACTTGTATAGAACCATGATGAATAACTTCTGGATACCTGAAGAAATCAACATGAACCAAGATATCAAGGACTATAGAAATCTTGATGAGCACGAAAAAAGAGCCTATGACAAGATTCTATCCTTCTTAATATTTCTTGATAGTATCCAAACAGCCAACCTTCCAAATATAGGCGACTATACAACTGCCAACGAAGTAAATTTACTTTTGACAATTCAAGCCTACCAAGAAGCTATCCACTCTCAATCATATTCATATATTTTGGATACCATAGCTTCACCGGAAGAAAGAACAGATATCCTATACCAATGGAGAGATGACAAGCACCTATTAGAAAGAAATAAATTTATAGGCAATATCTATAACGACTTCGTGGAAAATCCTTCCAGAGAAAACTACATGAGAACAGTTATAGGTAACTATATCCTTGAAGGTATCTATTTCTATTCAGGCTTTATGTTCTTCTATAACCTTGGAAGAATGGGCAAGATGCCTGGTACAGTTCAAGAAATTAGGTATATCAACAGGGATGAAAACACCCACTTATGGTTGTTTAGAAGCATTGTCAATGAATTGAAAAAAGAAGAACCAGACCTATTTACTGAAGAAAAAATGGAAGAATATAAGGCCATGCTTAAAGAAGGCGTTCGCCAAGAAATTGAGTGGGGCAAGTACGTTATAGGTGACAATATATCTGGTCTTACAACTCAAATGATTCAAGACTATATTGAATATCTTGGCAATTTGAGAGGTAGGGGCCTAGGAGTTGGAAACCTATTCGATAGAAATATTGAAGAACCTCAATCAATGAAGTGGGTATCAGAATACTCTGATCCAAACGAGATAAAGACTGACTTTTTCGAAGGAAAGGTTTCAGCTTACTCAAAATCTTCAGTATTTGAAGATGACCTATAAAATTAAATTAAGACATATTTAATATAATGGAGGACTATTTTAAATAGTCCTTCTAACTTTTGTCGTTAAATACAAATATTGTAGTAAAAGTTTATATTAAAATCAGGCATTTTTTGTTATACTATCTTAGTATTGTAAAAAAAGAAGATAAGAGGAAAAAATGATTAAATTAATGGATATAGATTTTTTAGAATTTGATAGTTTTGCAAAATCACATAAAAATTCTGACTTAAATCAATCATCCGCTTGGGCAAGGTTAAAGGAAAAAACGGGTAGGTCCATAGAAATCCTAGGGGTAGGAGATGGAGAAAAACTTACCGGGGTAGCCCTTTTACTTTACAAGAGGCTAGGTGGCAGCAAATACAATATCTGCTACCTTATAAGAGGACCAGTGGTTGACTGGGATGATAGAGAGTCAGTTGATGCAATATTAGATGCAATA
>CAYFNZ010000057.1:0-3953 GCA_964344625.1 uncultured Peptoniphilaceae bacterium
TAGAAAATAATTTTTGGGAGAGAACGATGTATAACATTTCGAAAGACCTTGCTATGAAGATAGTATATGAGCTAAAGGATCATATTGATGCCAATTTTAATTTTATGGATAAGTCTGGCTTAATTATCGCCTCTGTTGATTCTAAGAGAATTGGAGGAATGCATCTTGGAGCCAAGGAAATAATTGAAAAGTCATTGGATATGTTTTATGTTAATCCTGAAATGGAGGATGAATTTACTAAAGAGGGGATTAATTTAGCTTTAAAAGTATTCGGCGAGATAGTTGGGGTTGTTGGGATTACTGGAAGAAAAGACCAGGTAATGCCCTATGCTACTATTGTAAAAAAGATGACTGAAATTATGATAGAAGACTCCATTAGGAAAGAGGATAGTAGGTTAAAAAGGCATATCAAGTATAGGTACATAGAGGATTTGATTTTTGACTCTTCCATGGCAACAAAAAGAGAGTTTATCAATAGGGGATTGGGGCTTGGTATTGATATCAAACTAAAGAGAAGGGCTGTCATCCTATCTTTGAAGAATTACTCTTCCCTAATAGTTTCTCTTGAAGGCCAAAGAAAAATAGATAAGATAGATGACTTGGTAAGAGAGTTTGCAGACTTTAATTCAAAAATATTGTACTTGTATCTTCCAAGCCACTATACGTTTTTTTATAATGTAGATGACTTTGACATAGAAGATAAGCTATATAAGTTAAGCGATAGGATTAAAAAAGACTATGGTGAAGACGTGGTCTTTGGGATTGGAGGAGTAATAGAGGATGGCTTAAGTTATGACCAATCATATAACCAGGCTTTAAGGGCTAGGGACCTAGCCTTAAGGGTAGGCAAAAAATTGGTCTACTATGATGAATTAGGCCTTGAAAATTATGTTATTGACATAGATATGGATAAGATGAACAACTATATCACTTCATTTACTAAAAATATAGCTAAACAAGACTTGGAGTCATATATCCTTTTGATTGAGGAATTCTTTAGGGCGGAAGGGTCTATAAATTTAATGGCTCAAAATCTTTACCTTCATAAAAATACCATCCAATATAGGTTGCAAAAAATGGCTAATTTGACAAAATATGACATAAGAAAGCCATCTCAGACTATATATTATTACTTCTTTTTAGAATTTTATAGGATAATAGTTGGTATATAGACCTAAATTAAAGATGATTTATTGTTATATGTAATATAGAAAACATTTTCCCCTAACTATATAATTAAGTTAGGTTGTTTAAACCGAGAAAAAATTTAGGAGGAAAAAAATGACAGGTATTTCGTTTTTAATTGTATTTATTCTTGCAATTATAGTTATGATATTATTGATCAGTAAATACAAGGTACACCCATTTTTGTCAATTTTATTAGTTTCTATTGTCTTAGGTTTACTTGGAGGAATTCCACTAAACAATGTAACTGATGCTGATGGACAAGTAACAAAGGGGATAGCCACAGTAATAGGTGAAGGCTTCTCAGGAACCTTTACTTCTATAGGTATTGTTATAATTTTTGGTGCCTTATTAGGTACTATTCTTGAAAAAACTGGAGCAGCAATAAAGCTTGCTGACATGGTAATAAACCTTGTTGGTATAAAAAGGCCCGACATCGCCATTATGCTAATGGGTTGGGTTGTTTCTATTCCGGTTTTCTGTGACTCTGGTTTCGTAATATTAAACCCAATTAGAAAGGCCCTTGTGAAAAGGACAAACGTATCAGGTGTAACTATGACAGTAGCACTTTCGGTAGGGCTATATGCATCTCACGTATTTATACCACCTACACCAGGCCCTATAGCAGCAGCTGCAACACTTGGAGCAGGAGACTACTTACTTACAGTTATGTTCTACGGACTTTTAGCATCTATACCAGCCCTAATAGGTGGATACTTATATGCTAGATATATCGGAAAGAAAATTGAATCAAAAGAAGACTTGGAAAATGACCAAGACACTAAAACCTACGAAGAATTAGTAGCGGAATATGGCGAACTTCCTTCAGGCTTTATGTCTTTATCACCTATTTTAATACCAATAATCTTAATGGCCTTATCAAACATATCTAAGATTTTAGGTTGGACAGGCTTGGTAAATGAATTATTCGTATTCTTCGGTACACCTATTATAGCCCTTGCTGTAGGCGTAATCCTTGCTATTCGTATACTTTCATCAAGAAAGGAACTTTCAAAGCTTTATGAATATACCAATGAAACCCTAAAAATTGCAGGACCAATCCTTTTTGTAACTGCAGCTGGTGGAGTTTTAGGAAAAGTTATTGCAAATACAAGTCTAGTATCATATATAGCGGACAATGCTACCGTATTCCAATCAATTGGTATCTTCTTCCCATTTATCGTTGCTGCAATCCTAAAGACAGCTCAAGGTTCTTCAACAGTTGCAATAACAACAACTGCAGGACTTATGGCTCCATTGCTACCAGCTCTTGGATTTACAAGTCCTCAACACGCTGCTTTGGTAGTAATCGCAATCGGAGCTGGTGCTATGACTGTATCCCATGCTAACGACTCATACTTCTGGGTAGTAACAAACTTTGGTGGTATGGAAGCTGAACAAGGCTATAAGACACAAACTATGGCAACCTTGGTCGAAGGTGTTTGCTCAATGATTGGCGTTTTAATAATTTCACTATTTATTTAGTAAGGAGAAGCAAATGACTATTAGAGAGGATGCATTTTCCATAATTAATCATACAATTAAATCTGTTCAGCCTGATGAAGCGGTAAAAAGAGCTCTAGAAAAGATTAATTTGAATGCTTCTAATCTATACCTAGTCTCAATTGGTAAGGCCGCTTGGACCATGGCAAATGCCGCAGAGAATATCCTTGGTCAAAGGCTAAAAGAGGGCATTGTTATCACAAAATATGACCATGTGATGGGAGAAATTCCCAAGGTAAAGTGCTACGAAGCTGGCCATCCTATTTCTGATGAAAACACGTATAAAGCTACAGAAAAGGCTTTAGAAATGGTTGAAAACCTAAGCCAAGATGACTTAGTTTTGTTTTTAGTGTCAGGAGGGGGATCTGCTCTTTTTGAAAAGCCTATGATTGATAGCTTTGAGATTGAAGATATAAACAAACAGCTTTTAGCTTCAGGAGCTAGTATCGAGGAAATAAATACTATAAGAAAAAGACTTTCT
Source organism: uncultured Peptoniphilaceae bacterium (assembly GCA_964344625.1). Lineage (GTDB taxonomy): Bacteria > Bacillota > Clostridia > Tissierellales > Peptoniphilaceae > JAAYEL01. Next base: position 3,170 of record CAYFNZ010000057.1, read on the forward strand.
AGGGTAAAGGGCGGGCGTTTTGCTCAAATTTGCAGCCCAGCTAGGGTAGAGGTAATTGTTTTAAGTGATGTTTTAGGCGACCCCCTAGACATAATTGCCTCTGGACCTGCATATCCCGACTCTTCAAGTAAAGAAGATGCCCTAAACATTGTCAAAAAGTATTCCTTAGACCTTAGTGAAGATGCCATGGCTTGTCTTCTAGAAGAAACACCAAAATCCATTGAAAATGCCAACCACACTATTACAGGTAGCGTTAAGGATTTGATATATAACGCTGAAAAATACGCTAAAAGCCTAGGATACAAGACCCTGATACTTACAGACCACTTGGATTGTATCGCCAAGGAGGCAGGCTCTTTTATGGGAGCAATTGCTAGGACCTACAAGGATCAAGGGCCCATGGCTATCATACTAGGTGGTGAAACCGTAGTTGAGATAACAGGACATGGCAAAGGTGGAAGAAACCAAGAAATAGCCTTAAGTGCAGCTGATAAAATTGCTTCATTAGACAATGTAGTTATTTTTAGTGTCGGCTCAGATGGTACAGACGGACCAACAGATGCTGCTGGCGGAATTGTTGATGGAAACACCAAGGAAAAGATAGAAAAAAGCGGCAAAAAGATATATGAAATACTAAAAGAAAATGATTCATATACCTACTTAAAAGAAGTGGACGGTTTAGTATTTACAGGACCAACTGGTACTAATGTAAATGATTTTTCAGTAATCCTTATCGGCTAATCTTAAGCTTTATTATAATTATTCTTTCTTAAGGACCTTCAAC
>CAYFNZ010000058.1:0-3929 GCA_964344625.1 uncultured Peptoniphilaceae bacterium
AATTTGGTATATAAAAGATCAATGATTTTGGGAGAAAAAGATGAACTTAACAATGTATAAAAGAAAGGTGTCCTTTTTATGAGTAAGAAAAAAGTTGCTTTTATTTGTGTTCATAATTCTTGTAGGAGTCAAATAGCTGAAGCCCTAGGAAAACACTTGCCTTCTAATACCTTTGACAGTTACTCAGCTGGAACTGAGAGAAAAATTAAAATAAATCCGTGAAAACTTCTTCATTTCAGGATATAATTAAGAAAGTGGAATACATTTTCACGCAATTATTAAATTATTAGGAGGAGACATGCATAAGAAAAGTAGTTTGAAATTTTTCTTCGCTTTCTTGTTGGCTTTTTGTCTTATTGTCAATCCATTAACTCCGGTATTGGCTACTGAAGGAGACAATCAAGGCCTTGAAGAAACAAAAGAAGAGGTGCTTCTTGAAGAAAAGGCAGAAGAAGCAAGTGAAAATGCTAGCGAAAAAGCATTAGATCAACAAGTGTTAAGTAGGGGAGGTTCTCCTAAGACTCTTACTATTTTACACACAAATGATGTCCACGGACGTGCAGAAGAATCTGCTAAAGATGGAGTAACAACTGAACTTGGCTATGCAAAGTACAAGACTTTTATCGACCAAAAAAGAGCGCAAGGTCCTACAATTGCAGTAGATGCAGGTGACGTACTTCATGGAACAAACTTTGCCACACTTTCTCAAGGTCAAAGTATGATAGATCTTATGGAAGATTTAGGAATAGCAGCTTTTGTACCTGGTAACCATGACTTTAACTATGGCTACAATCGTCTAAAAGAGCTATCTGATGGCTCAGGACTTCCTGTTTTAGCGGCAAATATAACAGACGAAAGTGGTAATCATTCTTTTGCAGGCAATAAGCTAGTAGATGTTGATGGAATTAAAGTAGGACTATTCGGTATTGCTACACCTGAAACTAAATATAAGTCTAATCCAAGAAATACAGAAGGCTTAAGCTTTAACGATGAAGCTGCAAGTGCTGATGCAATGGTTGAAGACTTAATGAACAAGGGCGCAGAAGTAATAATATTTTTGAGCCATTTAGGAACTGATGAATCATCTGAAATAAATACCTACACAGTTCTTAATTCTATGACTAAAAAAGCTAATGTTGATGTAGTTATAGATGGCCATAGCCATTCATTATTTGAAAATGGTCAAGTTTATAATGGCACACATATAGCAAGCACAGGCTCCTATATGCACAATATAGGAGAAACTACAATCACCTTAAATCCAGATGGAAGTAAGACAGTTGAATCTAAGTTAAACTCAGCTTCTGAATTAGGTAAGCTAGAAGCTAATCAAGAAATTCTTAATAAAATTGCAGATGCAAATACTGCCAACAAGGATGTATTAGAAAAAGTCGTTGGTGAAAGTACAAATGAATTAGATGGACTTAGGGACAATGTTCGTACAAAAGAAACCAACCTTGCAAACTTAATTACAGATGCTATGAGAGATGAAACCGGTGCTGATATTACCTTGACAAATGGTGGTGGCATCAGGGCTTCAATTGATAAGGGACCAGTGACCTATGGCGAAGTTCTAGAAGTTCTTCCTTTTGGAAACTTGGTAACTGTAATTGAGGCAAGTGGTGAAGATATTGTAAAAGCCCTTAATCATGGAGCTGGAGACTATCCAAATCAAAATGGAGGCTTCCCACAAGTTTCTGGCTTAAATTTCACAATAGAAACTTTAGATGGACATTTTAGCAAGGTAAAAGATATAAAGGTTCTTGGTGAAAATGGTGAATTTGAACCAATTAATCTAGAAAAGACTTATAGAGTTGCGACAAATGACTTTATGGCTATCGGTGGCGATAACTACACAATGTTTGAAGGCTCAAATCAAGTTAGCTTACATGGCTTGATGGCTGATATTGTTGCAAATTATATGACAAAAATTAGTGAGGATGGTCCTTTCACATATGAAGCAGAAGGTAGAATCCTAGTTAATAGCCTAGTTACGCCAGAAGTTGAGGCACCTTCAGGAAGAACAGTAATGTTTCTTCATACAAATGACGTCCATGGACGTGCTGAAGCGAGTGATAATGTTGTAGGTTATGCAAGATACAAGACCTTTATTGATCAAGCAAAAGCTAAACTTCCTACATTTGTTATCGATGCCGGTGACGTACTTCACGGAACAAACTTTGCTTCCCTATCCAAGGGACAAAATATGGTTGAAGTTATGAATTTGGCAGGTGTAGAATTCTTGGTTCCAGGAAACCATGACTTTAACTATGGTCAAGACCAACTTGTTAAGTTAACAAGTCCGGAAAATGCTAACTTTAGGATTTTATCTGCTAATATTAAAAAAGCGGACAAAAACAATCTTTTTGATGGGTATGTTCTAGCTGAAAAAGATGGTATTAAGGTTGGTATTTTTGGAATAGCAACTCCAGAAACCAAATATAAGTCAAATCCATTGAACACAAAAGGTTTAGATTTTGTAGATGCTAGACAAGCGGCAGATGAAGCAGTTAATGAATTGACAAAAAAAGGTGCTGAAATCATAGTATTTGTCAGCCACTTAGGTACTGACAAGGCTTCTGACGTAAATACCTATACTGTTTTAGACGCTATGGAAAATCAAAATAAGGTTGACATAGTAATTGATGGTCACAGCCACTCTTTATTTGAAAATGGTGAAGATTACAAGGGAACCTTAATTGTAAGTACTGGATCATTTTTCGAAAACTTTGGAGTAACAACTGTAACAATCAATCCTGATGGAAGTAAGATAAAGACAGCAAAATTAATTAGCGCCGAAGAAACACAAAATTGGGTTCAAGATGGTGAAATTGCAGACCTAATAGAAAACCTATCCTCAGCAAATAAGGAAATTGAAAACCAAGTAATCGGTAATACTAAAACTCTCCTAGATGGTAAACGTGAAAATGTTCGTACAAAAGAAACCAATTTAGCTGACATGATTACAGATGCAATACTTAAGGAAACAGGTGCAGACTTAGTATTAACAAACGGAGGCGGTATTAGAGCTTCAATTGACGAAGGTGAAATAACCTTAGGTGAAGCCTTAACAGTTCTACCATTTGGTAACCTAGTTACAGTTATAGAAGTTACTGGTCAAGACATCTTAGATGCTCTTACTCATGGAGCTGGAGACTATCCAAACCAAAAGGGAGCCTTCCCACAAGTTGCTGGAGCTTCTTATACAATTTTCACTGAAAATGGCGAATTTAAGGAAATTGGTGAAGTAATGGTTGGGGATAAGCCTCTTGAATTGACTAAGACTTATCGTTTAGCAACCAATGACTTTATGGCAATCGGTGGAGATGACTACACAATGTTTGAGGGGTCAAAACAAGTTAGCCTTCATGGTTTAATGCTTGATATATTTGTTGAATATGTAGTAGACCTAAGCAAGGACGGTCCATTCACTTATGAAACTGACGGTCGTATAGCGGTTAAGGATATTTCTGAAAAGAAGGTAGAACCACAACCAGAACCGAAACCAGAACCAAAACCAGAACCAAAACCAGAGCCAAAACCAGAAGCAAAGCCACAACCTCCTAAAAAAGGAACTGAAAATATAAATGTAAAGCCTAAAGAAGATGCACCAGAAACTGGCGATCAAGATTTGACTATAATGGCATTTACCTTATTGTTAGCAGGTGGAGCCTTTGTAGTGGTAAAAAAGAAAGAAACAAGTAAATAAGCTAGATAAGTAAAAGAAATGTAAATTTAATCTCTTAGACTTTAATTGGTGGAGCAAAGATAAAGCCTTTTGAAGTCTAGGAGATTTTTTGTAAATTATTTTTTACACCGGAAATCCTTATCAAAAACTTGTATTTATTGTATAATTATAAACAAAGGGGGATTCGCTCCTTTTTTATATTATAAATTTTAATATTTTGGGTATTAAGTTTATGATATAT
>CAYFNZ010000059.1:0-3812 GCA_964344625.1 uncultured Peptoniphilaceae bacterium
AATTAAAGACCATATTTAAATAGAGACTATAAAGTTTTTAAAATATCTGTTGGGGGTGCTGACTCCTAGCAGATATTTTTGTTTTAAACTCACAATTATAACAATTTTTATCAGAAAGAGTATTCTGAGTTTTCACCTAAAAATAGATTTTACGAAAACGTTTTCAGTCAAATGGTAGGTCTTAAAGATATTGTATATTTTCTATACAAAAATAAAAAAATCTGCTAGGAGTCTAAACTTCTCCCAACAGATCTTCTATATTCTTATTTATTTGCTATCAGTTTTATCTTGAAATGTCTTGGATTCCACAATATATCTTTCATGGCTACCCTTAGCAATCAAATCTTTTTCATCATAGGCTTCAAATTCAAAAACCAATTTCTTCCCTTCTACCTTGACTAGCTCTGACTCACAGGTAACCTTCATGGAAATAGGTGTGGCCTTTAAATGCCTAATATCCATTCTTGTACCAACTGTAGTTTGGCCTTCTTCTATAAAATCATTTATACTGAACCAGCAAGTTTTTTCAACAAAGGCAACCAGGGCAGGTGTGGCAAAAACATCAAGTAAGCCACTGCCCAAATTCTTTGCACTTTCACTTTGGTCGACAGTCTTTGTAAGTATACCTTTTATACCAGCTTCCATTTATTCCTCCTAAATAATGTAGTCATCGAGATTTTCCAAAAATCTTCCCCCATTTTTAACAAACCTAATAAGGACCAAAGAAGCCCTGCTAGCCCCTTTATTCCTAATATATTGGATAGTCTTAGGCTCCATCTTATACATTCGTGCTATAGAAAATATATCCACAAGCCTTTCTACCCTATGAACCATAAAGACCTGGCCCTTGTCCTTTAGCAGGTAAAATGCCAGCTTAAAAAAGTCTTCAAGAAAGTCTTCATGCCCCTCTATCTTTGCTAAATCTATGAACTCATCTCGGGTTTTAAGCCCGTGATTTGGCTTCATGTATGGAGGATTGATGCTTATGAAATCTATACTTTCCCTTGTAATTTCACAAGATAAATCCCTTATATCACAATTAATCACCATACCCCCTAAAGCGTTATGGTCTAGGTTAAGCTTGTTTAAGTCTGCAAAATACGGATTTAGTTCTACGAAAATAGGGTTCTTAATTTCTAGCATCCTAGTAAGAAGTATACCCACTATCCCTGTACCTGAGCACATATCTATATAAGTATTTTTATTTTTTGCGAAATTTTTTGAAAATTCTGCCAGGCAAATTGCATCAACCCCAAATTTAAATAATTTGGGGTTTTGATAAATCTCTATTCCATATTTTTCAATTTTTTCAAGTACTAAATTAGTTTTGTCCATAATCCACCTCTTAAAGGATTATAGCAAAAAACTATCCTTCAAGAAACTCCATCATAACCTTATTAAAGGCTTCAGGCTCTTTGTTAGAAACAAAGTGATCACCTTCTAGGATAACTAGCTCTGAATTAGGCAGGTATTCAGCTATTTCCCTGGTGTGGTCCTCTCTTATCATATCCTTAGATCCTGCGATAACAAGGGCCCTATTTTGAATTTTCTTTAGGTCATTCTTATCGATAAAGGGATCATTAACCATAAGTGAAAACAGCTTTGCCTTTTTTAAGGCCTCTTCATCATGGGAACTGTCTTCAAGAGCCTTGTCATAATGCCTCTTTATCGCCTTATAGACTTTATCTATCATCCCTTCCGGAGCCAAATTTCCACCATTTAAAATTAACTTGTCCACCTTCTCTGGGTGGCCTAAGGCATAAATCATTGCTATATTTGCCCCATCCGAAAATCCAAGTATACTTACTTTTTTAAGATTTTTTTCTTCTATAAAGTCATCAAGGTCTTGGGCTAGCTGCCTAATAGTCAAGTCCTTTTCTCCAAATTCAGTCTTTCCATGACCCCTAGAGTCCAAGGCAAATACGTGAAATTTCTCCTTAAGCACATCTATTTGCGGCTCAAAATAAGAGCTATCCTCTCCATTTCCATGCAATAAGATAATAGGATCCCCCTGTCCTTCTTCGATATAATTAATTTTAATGTCCATGGCACTCTCCTTTTCTTTCATATGTCTTAGACATTGTAATTTTTTACTTAATTAAAAATTGTTTCTTGTCTTCACAATAAAAATAGTATTCTTTGGCTAGTAATTCAAAAAGTTCTTTTTTATCGACATCATAATATGAGATTAAATCATCAATATCAGAAAAATCATTCCTAAGCTTCATATTTAAAATACTTACCAAAATATTTGGATTCATGTGAATATCAAGTTCCATACTATCACCCTCTATTAATTTTTAATCCAACCAAGTTATAGATACCATTATCATGCTTGAAAATAACACTAATTTATTATTTATCTGAATTTTTTGATAAGATTTTTATCTTATTTTTTACTTGCAAGTCCAATTTATTAATATATTCATCTATATTTTTATAATTTGTATATTTTTCTAGCTTGTCCCCTACAAATATCTTGCTATTTGCAGTCATCCCCAGGCCAACTATTGACTCCTTCTCTTCATTAGTCGCAATATTGTAGATGGAATACTTGTCAGACAAGCAATAGCCTATGTTTTCAAAGTTTCCAAGGATTTCCTTCTGCCTATATAAATAATAAGGCTTGTAACCCATGTCCCTTGCCCTTTCTTGTGAATAAAAAACCATATCTTCAATACCTGCTGATAAATCCCTTGTAGTACTAGTTGTTTGACTTAATCTTGAACCTTTCTTTAGGGACAGGGTATGGATAGTCAAGTTATCAGGCATAAAACCATAAACCTCATCCATTGTTATTTCTATATCTTTTACATTTTCATTACTAAGTCCCAAAATCAAATCCATATTAATTATAAAACCAAGCTTTTTAGCGTATTCATACATACTTTTAAAATGCTCAAAGTCGAAGTCTCTCCTAACATCTTGCAGGCTTTGCAAATTAAAGGTCTGTGGATTTAAGGAAATTCTTGATACCCCAAACTCTTTTAATAAGTCCAACTTTTCTTCACTCAAGGTATCTTCCCTGCCAGCTTCAAAAGTAAATTCTTCCAAGCCTTCAAGGTCAAAATTAGCCTTTAGGCTAGTAAGCAGGCTTTCAATTTGGTCTGGGGTAAGGGCACTTGGAGTCCCCCCACCTATATAAATCGACCTTAAATTTCTTTTATTTATCTCGAAACTCAATGCCTTAATTTCTTCAATTAAGTAAGTCACATATTCCTTTCTTCTGTCATTGTTCCCATAAATTATAGTAGGAAAGGAACAGTAGCTACATCTTGATGGGCAAAATGGAATATTTATATAAAGGTGGATATTCTTTCTATCATAGGCTATCTTTTTATGAGACCTATAAATTTCTTCTAATAAATAAAATTTTTCATCGCTTATGTCATAGTCTTTTTTTAGATTTTCTATTTCGTTTTTATTAGCATACTTTTCAAAAAGCTTAAGCGGCTTGGTCCCGGTCATTAGTCCCCATGGACTGTGGTAGGAGTATCTTTTTGATAGGTAAGCGTAAAGTATTTGCTTTAATTCTAGTTTATTTTTAAATATATATTCTTTGTCTAGCCTTATGGAGTTTTCGTCAATTATTACTTGACCACCCTTAGCAAAGTCTGGGTCATCTACTGGAAAAATTCTACATATATCAATGATGTCCTTTTTATATTCCTCATATTTTAAATCTATTTTCATATTTCATCATCCTTTAAAATAATCTTATCATAAATCATATCACTTATATTTTACCAATAAAAATAGCAGAATGTCATTTATTGACATTCTGCTACTTTCTAACATAAGTTAAAGGCATA
>CAYFNZ010000060.1:0-1835 GCA_964344625.1 uncultured Peptoniphilaceae bacterium
TATGAAAGGTTAGGATTTGCTAGACCTGTAGTCTTAGATTCAAATGGTGCTTGGGAGTCGGTCCTTGATAATGCCTTCGATGTTATTGTCACAAGTGAGGTTAATGGAGCAGATATATTAGAGTTTAAATTACCCTTCCATGATCCTAAGAGAGATAGTTTGGATAATGAAAAACAGGTTCAAATAGTAAATGATGTTTATCGAATAAGGACCATTAAGGATGAAAAAACTGCAGATGGAAAGGTCATAAGTTATGTTTATGCCGAGGCGGCTTTCTATGATTTATCTTTTAGTATAGAAAAAGAAAACAGATACTTTACTGCTGACCTTCCTAATGCTCCTATGAATTATGCCTTACTGGGGACAGGCTGGTCCTTAGGAAATGTAACTGTTTCTACTAAAAGAACCTGGGAATCCACAGAAAGAAATGCCCTCTCTATTTTGAGAGCTACTCAAAATATACATGGTGGAGATTTAATCTTTGACAGTGCCAACCGTCTAGTCCATCTTTTAAGTTTTGGTGGAACAGATAGTGGTGCTTTATTTTCCTATAAGAAAAACATGAAGAGTATAGAAAGGACTGTAGATACTAGAAGCCTTGTTACCAGGCTTTACGCCTATGGTAAAGATGGAATGACCTTTGCATCAATTAACAATGGCAAAGATTATGTGGAAGATTTCTCTTACTCGACTGAACTTAGGATTGGAAGTCTTGATGCTTCTTCCTTTACCAACCCTTATCAAATGCTAGAGTTTGCTAATATGAGACTTGGCCAGTATGCAAAACCTAGAATCTCCTATGTTTTATCAGCCATGGATTTATCTATTTTAACTGGCTATGAACATGAAACATGGAATCTAGGCGATATTGTAACTGTCCATGATAAAGAGTTAAAGCTTTATGTAAAAACGAGAATTATTAGAAGGCAATACAATCTTCAAGAGCCCTGGAAAACAGTCCTAGAATTATCTACTAAGTTAAGAGAACTTGGAGATTCATCAGCCCAGTGGGATAAGGCTGCAGATACACTTTCTTCTACAGATGTATTAGATAGACAGGAAGTTAAAGACCTGGTTCCATTTAATCATTTAAGAAATTCCAGAGCGGATGATGGAATGGCCTACTGGCTTAATTCTGGTTTTTCAGTAGATCCTAATAATGGTGTTTCAGGTGATGCTTCCTTTAAGGCAGATGGAGTTTTAGGAATGACTAAGAGTTTATCTCAGACAGTTTTTCCTGCCAACAGAAGAAACTACACTCTTTCAGCTCAAATAGCATCGGAAAACTTAACGAAAGGTCCTAATGGCCAAGTAGGAATTGAAGTCCTTATTGAATATGAGGATGGGACAAGTGAAACTAGGATAATTGAATTATTTTAGGAGGGAAAATTTATGGTCTTTTTTAATGAAGTAGTCCATGGCATATCCTCTTATAAGAAAATAAAGTCCTTAACTGTTAGACTCTTTATCTCTGATTCCACAGGCTCTGTTTATTTTACAGACCTGTTTTTACAAGGTGGTTCAATTGCTACAGGCTGGACTGGCCATGTTTCAGAAATAAAATGGACTCTTGATGGGTAGGTGGATTGATGATATTTACAAGGTTTTCTGAGAGCTTTAACTTAAAGGAAGATAAGAAAGTATTTTCTATAAGAGTTAAGCCTTTTATAAATGATTGTAGTGGTAGGATCTATTTTACTGACCTCCAGCTCCAAGAAGGCTCTAACCTTACAGGTTATACTCCAAATACAGAAATAATGCTTGAAAGATATAAGGAAAATGGAAATATTGCTCCTAAGAGATTTTACAATGGAATCGTAAGAGGTAAAGAAACT
>CAYFNZ010000060.1:1935-3402 GCA_964344625.1 uncultured Peptoniphilaceae bacterium
GAAATGCAGGAAGGCGGTGAAAAACTATGAATTATCTTAAGGGTAAAAAGTGCATGGTCTGGTCTTTTATGGGCAATGCCAGGATGTATGAAGCCTTAAGAGATTATGGAGACCGCCTTGATACAGTTGGAATTTTCACCTTTGAAGTAGATATCACAGGAACAATTACAGAAACAGGAACAAGTATCTCCAGTATGATGCCCTATATAAATAAGTGGCCACATATCAAATGGCTCCTTACAATTATGAACCATGGTACTGCATCTATCTTTACTGCTCTTAGAAATAATACAGGCGGTGCAAAGGATAAGTTTTTAAATGAAATTATACGAATCATGGATAAATACCCTTGGTGCTCTGGAGTTGATATTGACCTTGAACGTGGAGGTGGCTTTGAAAATAGGAATGCTGCTAACCAGCTCTTTAAAGATATCTATGAGAGAGTTAAAAACTATGATTCAACAAAACTAGTAAATATATGCCTTCCTGGAATGACAAGTGTAGAAGGCTCAGTGGGTGGTGAAAATTGGTGTGTTTATGAGGACTTAAACCCTTACTGTGATACTGCAGCTATTATGAGTTATGGTATGGCCTGGGCTGGTTCTGCTCCTGGACCTGTTTCTCCTAGAGATTGGCTTGAAGGTATTTATGATTATGCCTCAAGGGTTATGGATCCAGATAAAATATTTTTAGGCCTTCCTGGTTATGGTTGGAACTGGCGGATACATGACAGTCCTGAAAACTTAGGTATTAGCTATAGGGGAATATCAAACACTTATTATGCAGCACAGCTTTGGATGACTGGTGGTTACAATTTTACAGATGATGGACCACCTCAACCTATGATTCCAATAATAGCCTATTGGGATGACTATGATAAGGTTGCCTGGGCTTTACCTCATATTTATGACTATATGGAAGGAGCTGATTCTACTAATAGAACCTATCCCTTAATAAGTGCAAGCTATAACCGCCGCAGATACTTAACTGCCTATGGCAAGGAGCAAAAGGCAGACTTTGGAACTATTTATATAGACCGACATGGGGGAAATCCAGAAGTTTATAATGATGGGATTATACTTTCAGATACTACTGCTACAATTAGAGAGGATGGCGAGGCTGTATATGAATTTGAAGTTACAAACTCAGGAACTTATGACCTTGCTATTAAAGTCGTCTTTCCTTTTTGGGATAAAAACAATATCAAAGTATCCTTAGACGGAGTTAGTAAAAGCTTCAATGAAAATAGGCTCTGGTGGCCTTACTGGAGAACTAGCTGTTGGCTATCTTTAGCATCCAGTGTCTTTCTTTCGGCTGGAAGTCATGCTGTCAGCATAAGTAGTAATACTCCTGGTGTTATCTTCTCTGGCTTTAGGGTCTGCTCTAAATTTGAAGAGGAACTTTCTGCAGGAGAAGCTGAGTTTACCCTTTCACCTAGGATGTTTAAAGATGTAAATGGAAATATGG
>CAYFNZ010000061.1:0-3334 GCA_964344625.1 uncultured Peptoniphilaceae bacterium
TAAATATTAAAACTATCAAATGGAGGTAATCATGAACAAAGTAGTATTTTTCGCATTTAGAAACCATAAGATGTGCTTTCAACATCTAATGCTTAATGCCTTTGACATTATAGAAAAAGGCGGTAAAGCAAAAATAGTATTTGAAGGTGAAGCGGTAAAGCTACCACAAGTACTTACAGAAGAAAACAACCCTCTTTTTAAAAGAGCGATCCAAGAAAATGTAATTGACGGAGTTTGTGAAGCTTGCTCCAAAACTATGGAAGTTTATGAAATCAATAAGGACCTTGGCCTAAACTTCCTTTCTGACCTGAAGGGCCACCCTTCTATGAATAATTACTTAGCAGAAGGCTATCAAGTAATAACCCTATAATTCGCATTGAAAAACTGGCATTTTCCATATGAAAATGCCAGTTTGTTTAATCCGCTCCACCATCGCCCTTGTTTCCGCCAAATTCGCAGCCTTCTGTATGGCCATGACCATAATACCACCTGCCATAGCGGTAGCCATAATGTGGTGGGCAATTTGCACAATCATGGTCACACCTATGACTATTTCTGTAATTGCTTTTATTGACTTGGGACCCAAGAGCTCCCATAAATCCAAATATTTTCGAAAAAAATCCTGGCTCTTTTGGCCTCCTAGCTGGTTGCTTAAAGCTATGAAATGTTTCTTGATCACGCAAATCTTCCGGCAAGGCAAGCTTGTATTTTGAACAAATATTTTCAATTATTTCATCGTCAACCTCGCTATAAAGCCTTTCAACATCCCTGGAAGTAAACTCTTTAGCCGAATTATAGATGGCTTTAGTAACCAGGTCTTCATCATTAGACCAGACGAAGTCCAACAAATGATCAACTGAAAAAACCATTTTCTCCTCTACCGCCATCTTCAAAAGTCGATCTGAAGCCTTTTGGTCAAATTGTAATTCGGTTATGATTTCACAGACTTCACAGGGGTCGCCCAAAGAATTTAGGTAATAAAGGTTCTTAATTCTAGTGCTATCAGCCCAATCATAGAATTTATCATAATATTCGTACCAATCATATTCTCTCATATTTATCACCCTCCTCACTTGATTTTTTTATTTCTCCAAATATTGCTCCACCAATTATCAAGCCTGCTCCTAAAATTTGAAGCCCTGTCATGTTCTCATTTAAGAAAAGAGTCGAAAAAATCAAAGCCGAAACAGGGTCAATATAGCTGAGAAGGGCTACTGATTGACCGGGTAATTTCTGGATGCTATAGAAATATAAGACATAGGCAAGTCCAGTATTTACCAGTCCAAGAACGGTAATATATGGCAAATCCCCCTTGCTTATTTGAAAAAGCCCCTCCGTAATAAGGACATAGATAAGAACCACTACAAAAGCCATATCAAGCTCAATTGCCGCTGTTTCTAGTCCTCCTGTTTTCCTAATTTGCTTGTTAAAAACTATAAGCAAAGCATAAAATACAGCCGAAAGTATGGCAAATATTAGGCCTCTATATTCAATTTTTTCAAGGATAATGCTTCCGCTAATCAAGACAAGGCCAAGTCCTGTAAGTCCTATTGAAAGAATCTTTCTTATACTCAAGCTCTCCTTAAAAAGTATAGGTGATAAAAGTAATACTAGCATAGGCCCAGCATAGTAAATCAAGGTCGAGATACTTACATTTAATAGCCTATAGGCTGAAAAAAGCATGACCCAATTTAGGCCAAGGGCAGATCCACCCAAAATCAAGGGCTTAATCTCCATTTTTACATTCACTAAATTAAAGCCGCCCCTAAATAAGACAAGTCCCGTCAAGAAGATGCCACCTATCAGAGTCCTCATAAGAACTATTTGGCCACCTTGCAAGGATATGCGACTTACCAAAAGACCGTTGGTCCCAAAGATTAAAAGGGCAGCAATATAGGTGAAATAGGCTGGATTTTTATTAGATCTTAAAAGTTTGCCCTCATCCATATCTGCAAAACTGAAATTCTTCTTTTCAGACATTAAGCCCCCTCCTTTCCTTGAATTCATTTTATTGCTAAGCCATCATTTTTTTATCAATCTAATATATATTATAACATATGAATATTTTTCTGTTTGATAAAGTTATTCTTTATTTCCAATAAATAATTAATACCACTGACTTTAGATCAGTGGTATTTTTATAAAAGTTTTATTTATATTTCTTCTATTTGTCGGCAACTTGCTAAGGTCGCCATCAAACTTTTTCACAAAATGTAATTTCATATTCCCCTCTCTATTACAATTTAAAAATTATTCCCAAGACAGCCCCGCAAATGATTATAGCTATAGGGTGAATCTTTTTATACCTTCTTAGGATAAGAAGAAAGGCTGCAAAAATGCCTATTTCTAAATACCTAAAAAGATTAATAAAGTTTCCTGTTTGCTTGTAAACTTCAACATTTAGCAAGGTCAAGGTCATAACAGAAAACATTGCTCCAAAAATCAAACCGGCGGTTGCAGGCCTAAGCATTTGAAACATATCTCCTACGACTTTAGAGTTCTTAAACTTTGACATGGCCCTTGATATCATCAGGATAATAATAACTGAAGGTGTTGCCAAAGATATGGTTGCAAGGATGGCTCCCGGTACTCCATATGCCTTATAGCCGGCAAAGGTTGCACAATTTATCCCTATGGCCCCAGGTGTTGATTCAGAAACTGCTAACATATCCAAAAGTTCTTTAGTTGTAAACCAATCATATTTTCCTGCCATTTCTTGAAGAAATGGTATGGTTGCAAGTCCTCCTCCAACAGAAAAAAGACCTGTCTTAAAAAATTCCCACATTAATACTAACATAATCTACCTTTTTCCATATAAAATTCCAAATATTCCTACACCTATGACCATTATTACCGGAGAGATTCCCAAAAATGCTATCGCCACAAAAGTTAAAGCAAAAACAAGAAATTTAATCTTTGTATCTGCATTCTTTTTTACTAGATTAATTACGGTATTTAATACAAGAGCGCAAACCGCCACCCTAATCCCTGCAAAAGCATATTGTATGTAAGCCACATGAGAAAATGCAGTTAAAAAGTTTGCAATTATTGTAATAATGATTATAGATGGACTTAAAAATCCCAAGGAAGCGACAATGCCACCAAAGTCCCCAGCCTTTTTATAGCCGCAAAAAGTCGATGTATTTATAGCTATAATACCCGGCGTTGCTTGACCTATGGCATAGTAGTCAAGAATTTCTTCCTTACTAACCCATCCTTTCTTATCAACTAACTCCCTTTCCAATAAAGGAAGCATGGCATAGCCACCACCAAAGGTGAAGAGACCTATTTCAAAAAAAGTTAAAAATAATTCTAAATAAACATTCATAAGATA
>CAYFNZ010000062.1:0-3185 GCA_964344625.1 uncultured Peptoniphilaceae bacterium
GATGATATAATTAACCGTCTGGTAGACTTTTTATTAGCAACATTTGGCGAAGAATATTTAGACGAGAACTTAGACTTTTTAGCCCAGGACCTTAAGGGGCAGGCAAGCGACACCAGCAAGGATAAAATTAGAAATTATTTTATAAATGATTTTTATAAGGACCACTGTAAGAAGTATCAAAAGACTCCTATATACTGGCAGTACGACTCTGGCCCTAATAATGGCTGCAAGGGATTATTCTATTTACACAGATACAACAAGGACACCTTTGCAAAAATTAGGATTAACTATATTTTTGAAATTCAAGACAGATATAAGCACGAGATCACAAGGTTAGAAAACTTAATTAAGACTGCATCTACAAGAGACAAGATCCAGTTACAAAAGAGCTTGGATAATTTTAGAAAGAAACTTCTTGAGACCCAAAAGTTTGAAGAGCAGGTCCAACACTTGGCAGATGCTTATATAGATATTGACTTAGACGATGGGGTAAAAGAAAACTATAAAATCTTTGCAGATGTATTAAGCAAGATAAAATGAGGATGATATAAGTTGAACATAGACCAAATTTTAAGGGACTTAGAGGCCAGGTTTAATAAAGACTTGCCTGAATTTTATAAGAGGAGAATTATTTTTTGGTACGACCAAGAAAGGGAATTTGAAGAAGACTTAGATGATATTTCTATTCCTAATGTAAGGATAGTTAAAATGTCAGAAACTAATAAGTTTTCTCTTAAGAAGCTCCTAACCTACGATGACCAAGATTCTAATTTTTTAGTTTATTGTCCCCTTGTTTTTGCAGAAAAAGAAGACAACTGGATTTTTGATATAGTTGAATATAGCGAAGACTTTAGGGCTGACCTTGTGTCCTTACAAATTGCTGAAATGAACTTGCCTGACAATAAGGAATTCTATTCTTTATTAAAAAAATATAAAAAGTTTTTTAAGGCCAAGGCTAGAAGAGAGGCTATAGAAAAGTTATCTTCAAACATAAATAGACCTGAGCATTTGGAGCTGGCAATGCTATCCTATCTCTTTAAATGTTCAATGGATCCTAATCTTATCATCAGAGAACTTTTAATGTCTGGCTTAGATATCGAAAACAATAAACTTTATAAAGACCTTGTATCCTATCAACTTGATGAAACTTTTTGGGCTCTTGTTGCTAGGGGGACTGGCTATAATATTGAAAATAGAGACTTAAAAGAATTTTTTACCTATATTTTACTAACAGGATCTGCAGTGAACATTGAAAATAAAATATTAGAGTCCTTTAGGGCTTTTGATTTTTCTATTTACAGCAGAATTTGCTATGACCTTGTTGAAGGTTGGATAAGAGATACTAAAGATAGAGATAGTTTTTATAAGCTGGTAAAATTTATTGAAGATGACCTTAATTTTTCTAAGACACTTAAAGCTTATAATATCGAAGATTTTGTTTCCAACGAGTTTTTCCCTAGTGTAGATGAGCTTATTTTAACTAAGTTAATGGAGGCCATCATTTGCAATAACTATTCTCCTTCATATGTTTTTTCTGTATATGAACAGAGAAGGGTTCTAGCCTGGTTTAATATTTATGAGTCTTACTATAAGTGTGTTTTATATATGGCTAAGATGAAAGAATTTTACGGGAACAATGAAAATGCCTTCCACTATACTGACCCCCAAGCCTTGTGGCAAGATTATGAAAATAAGTTTTATTTAATGGACACTTACTATAGAAAGTTCCAAGAAAACTATCAAAAGATTATTAAAAATGAAAGCAAGGAGCTTGATGATTTATTAAAAAATGTTGGCGATAAGGCAGAAGGTATTTATAAAAATTGGTTTTTAGAAGACATGCTTTCAAATTGGACTAGGGTTTGTGAAAATGACCTAAGAGACCAGGGAAGTATTCCTGGAATAAGACAGCAGATTAATTTTTATAGGCAAAATGTTGCGACAAGTGATGGAAAGACCTATGTAATAATATCAGATGGCATGCGCTATGAAGTTGCCAAAGAGCTGGCTCTCAATTTAGAAACTAATATGCAGTGCCAGCTTGAAGTAGAAAGTATGCAAGGAGTTTTTCCAACTATTACAGAATTTGGAATGGCGGCCTTACTGCCTAATAAGGGTTTGACCACCCAAGTTAGAAATGAAAGAATCCAAGTTCTTGTTGACGGCTGTGTTGCGTCAATGAATAATAGGGAGACAATATTAAAGGAAGAAAATCCTAAATCCAAGCTTATTAAATATAAGGATTTTATTGGAGTTAAAAGAGAACAAAGGCGACTTGAAGTAAAAGATATGGATATAGTTTATATTTACCATGATCAAATTGACTCCACCAGTCACACTTCCGAAGAAAAAGTATTTGCTGCTTGTAGGGAGAGTATTGCAGAGTTAGAAACTTTAGTTAAGATTCTTGTAAATGAACTTTCCGCTGTTAGAATTTTTATAACTGCTGACCATGGCTTCCTTTATACTGCCCAGGCCTTTAGTGAAGATGACAAGGTAGAAAAAGATGGCTTTAAGGGACTTATAAATTATGGCAGGCGCTACGCCATTATGGACGATGATGCTGAACCTAGCTTTTTAATGCCTGTAGCCTTTGTTGATAAAGATTCTGGCTTGAAAGCCTTTACTCCAAGACAAAATGTCCGCATAAAGAAACAAGGCGGAGGAATTAATTTTGTCCATGGGGGAATATCTCCTCAGGAAATGCTTGTGCCTTTAATTAAATATCGACACTTGAGAAATTACAGCAAGGAATATGCTAAAAATAAAAATAAATATGACCTGCAAGCAGTTGAACTAAATTTACTTTCTAGGGAGAGAAAAATTACTAATATGACCTTTAATCTTTCTTTTTATCAAAGTGAAATGCTTTCATCAACTAGAGAGGCAGGAGATTTTATACTATACTTTGTAGATGACAAGAATAGAAAAATCTCTGACGAGGTCCGAGTAATTGCAGATAAAAATTCTGACAATGACCAAGATAGAATTTTTAATTTAAAGTTTACTTTAAGAGAAGGAGCTTATAGTAATAGAAAAAATTACAGGTTATTAATTATTGAAAGAGATCAAAAAGTTTCGCCAAAGGAAATTGATTTTGAAATTGATCTTCCTTTTGAAATTACTGGGAATAATGTTTTTAGCATTTATGACGAAATTTTTCATTAATATAAAAATAAGGCTAG
>CAYFNZ010000063.1:0-3098 GCA_964344625.1 uncultured Peptoniphilaceae bacterium
TCCATTTCAACTAATTCGATTAGTTCTGGGTCGTCAACTTGGTCTTCTTTGTTTAGGAAAACTACTAATCTTGGAACACCAACTTGTCTTGCAAGTAAGATGTGTTCTCTTGTTTGTGGCATTGGACCGTCAGCTGCAGAAACGATAAGGATACCACCGTCCATTTGAGCTGCACCAGTGATCATGTTCTTTACGTAGTCCGCGTGGCCTGGGCAGTCAACGTGAGCGTAGTGTCTATTTGGAGTTTCGTATTCTACGTGAGAAGTATTGATTGTAATACCTCTTTCTCTTTCTTCTGGAGCATTGTCAATGTGAGCGTAGTCCATGAATTCACCACCACCGTATCTCTTGTTTAATACAAGTGTAATAGCAGCAGTTGTAGTTGTCTTACCGTGGTCAACGTGACCAATCGTACCAATATTTACGTGTGGTTTTGTCTTTTCAAATTTAGCCTTAGCCATTTTTATCCTCCTTAAGCTTTTTTGCCTTCTAATACTTTTTCTTTTATGCTGTCTGGCACTTTTTCATAATGGTCGAATTGCATTGAATAAGTTGCACGACCTTGTGTGTTTGAACGAAGGTCTGTTGCGTAACCAAACATTTCTGATAATGGAATAAATGCAGTGATGATTTGGATACCATCTCTAGCGTCCATTCCTTCTATTCTTCCTCTTCTTGATGAAACATCGCCCATAACGTCTCCTAGGTATTCTTCAGGAGTTGTTATTTCTACCTTTTCGCATGGTTCTAATAATTGAGGACCTGCTTTTTCAACTGCATTCTTTAGACCCATTGATCCAGCGATTTGGAAGGCCATTTCTGATGAGTCGACTTCGTGGTATGATCCATCAAATAGTGTAACTGTTAAGTCAAGTATTGGGTATCCTGCAAGAACACCAGCCTTACATGCTTCAACAACACCAGTTTCAACAGATTTGATATACTCTCTTGGTACAACCCCTCCGACAATTTTATCTTCGAAGATGATACCTTGTCCTGGTTCACCTGGAGCTACTCTTAGTTTAACATGACCGTATTGACCACGTCCACCAGATTGACGTACAAACTTTCCGTCAGCTTCTGCTTCTTTACTAATTGATTCTCTATATGAAACTTGTGGGTTACCTACATTAGCTTCAACCTTGAACTCTCTTAACAATCTTTCAACGATAACTTCTAGGTGAAGTTCACCCATACCAGCTATGATTGTTTGTCCAGTTTCATGGTTTGTATAAGTTTGGAATGTTGGGTCTTCTTCAGCTAACTTAGCTAAAGCTATACCCATCTTTTCTTGAGATGCTTTTGTCTTTGGTTCAATAGCTACAGAGATAACTGGTTCTGGGAATTCCATTTGTTCAAGAATGATTGGTTGATCTTGGTCACAAAGTGTATCCCCTGTAGTTGTATCCTTAAGACCGATAGCTGCACCTATGTTACCTGCTGAAATTGAATCAATTTCATTTCTTTGGTCAGAGTGCATTTCGATAATTCTACCAAGTCTTTCTCTCTTGCCCTTTGTAGAGTTGTATACATATGATCCAGCGTCAATCTTACCTGAGTAAACTCTGAAGTATGTTAACTTACCTACATATGGGTCAGCTACTACCTTAAATGCTAAAGCAGAGAATGGACCATCTACTGATGATTCTCTTTCTTCGATTACATCTTCCTCATCTTCATTCTTCTTAGGAAGAACACCTGTAATGTGTGGAACGTCTGTTGGCGCTGGCATGTAGTCTACCATCGCATCTATAAGGAATTGAACACCTTTTTTCTTGTAAGCAGATCCACATAATACTGGGAAAATGTCTCTGTTTATAGTAGATACTCTGATTGCTTTTCTTAGTTCATCTGGAGTAATTTCTTCTCCTTCTAAGTATTTCATCATTATATCTTCATTTGAATCAGCTACTGCTTCGATTAGTTCATTTCTTAATTCTTCAGCTTTTTCTTTTAATTCAGCTGGAATTTCTTCTTTTCTGAAGTCCTTTCCTAGGTCATCATAGTAGATTTCAGCTTCCATTTCAACCAAGTCTATTATTCCCTTGAAGTTCATTTCTGAACCTACTGGGATTTGAACAGGAACAGCATTAGCTTTTAACTTTTCTTTAATTGTATTAACTGACATAAAGAAGTCCGCACCAGTTGCATCCATTTTGTTGATGAAACAAATACGTGGTACTCCATACTTGTCAGCTTGTCTCCATACAGTTTCTGATTGAGGTTCTACACCACTCTTAGCATCGAATAAAGCTACCGCACCGTCAAGTACTCTTAGAGATCTTTCAACTTCTACAGTGAAGTCAACGTGGCCCGGTGTGTCGATTATATTGATTTTGTGGTCTTTCCAATAACAAGTAGTTGCTGCAGAGGCAATTGTGATACCTCTTTCCTTTTCTTGGTCCATAGAGTCCATTACCGCACTACCGTCATGGGTATCCCCCATCTTATGAATCTTGCCTGCATAGAATAATATTCTTTCAGTAACAGTTGTCTTTCCGGCATCGATATGAGCCATGATACCAATGTTTCTGATTTGTTCTAATTTTACGTCTGGCACTTTTTACTCCTTAACTCCTCTAGCTTAATACCTGTAGTGAGCAAACGCCTTATTAGCATCTGCCATCTTGTGCATTTCTTCTTTCTTCTTAACGCTAGCTCCAGTGTTGTTAGCTGCATCTAAGATTTCAGCTGACAATCTTTCTACCATAGTCTTTTCTCCTCTTTTTCTTGAGTATAGAGTTAACCATCTCAATGCAAGAGTTTGACGTCTTTCAGGTCTAACTTCCATAGGAACTTGGTAAGTAGCTCCTCCTACTCTTCTAGCTTTAACTTCTAGAAGTGGCATTACGTTGTTCATAGCTCTTTGGAATACTTCCAAAGCATCTTCGCCAGTTTTTTCAGCGATTATGTCAAATGATGAGTAAACTATTCTTTGTGCAACGCCCTTCTTACCGTCTAACATGATGTTATTGATAAGCTTAGAAACTACTTTGTCACCATATACTGGATCTGGCATTACCTCTTTTTTAGGTACATTACTTTTTCTTGGCACTTTTCTTCCCTCCTTACTAAAAAATAATTCATTGGTACTCGAT
>CAYFNZ010000064.1:0-2978 GCA_964344625.1 uncultured Peptoniphilaceae bacterium
GCATGGCTAAAAAATAAGGAGATAATATGAAATTAAAAACATCTGATTTTTTATTAGATAACAAGGATAAATTAAAAGAAATTATAGACAATTTATCCAAGGATTTTAAATATGTTTCTATTCTAGGAACTGACGTATATGGCGGAAGTTATTCCGTTTCAACTAGCGGTATCAAGCTGGAACCTTCAAATGATACAGAAAAAGGATTTGTTATAAGGGTTTACCAAGATTTAGGCTATAGCGAATATTCTTTTAACCAGATAGATGTCGAAGCAGTCTGCCAAGCTGTAAGAGAAGTCGCTAAAAAGGATAGGGAAGTATTCTTAAACAATAAAAATAGTCTTGAATATAAGGCTCTTCCAAAAGACGAAAAAATGGAAATATTTTCCGTAGGTCAGGCTGAAATCTTACCAGGCCAAGAAGATCCTCAAGAAATAATTAATAAGCTTTCAGGTTTTCACGATAAGATAAAAGTAAAATACGAAAAGGTAGTTCAATTATTATTATCGCTTTCTGTAACCCAAGTTAATAAAATTTTCCTTTCAAAAAATAAGGATTTATACCAATCATATATATACGCAACTGGCTATGGGGCTGCAGTTGCTTCAAATGAAGATGGCGTTAAACAAGAATTTCTTTCAGCTTCAGGTCTATGCGGATATGAACTAATAGATGAACTTGAAGAATTAGCAGATACAGCCGCTTTTAGGGCTGAAGAACTACTAAATGCCCAAAGAATTGAGCCAGGTGAATATGATATTATATGCGATCCAGACTTTACAGGCCTTATAGCCCACGAAGCTTTTGGACATGGAGCCGAAATGGACATGTATGTAAAGAACAGAGCCAAGGGTCAAGAATATATGAATAAGAGAGTTGCCTCAGATAAGGTAGTAATGCATGATGGGGCCCTTGCCTATAAGGAAGTCTCAAGTTATGCCTTTGATGACGAAGGAAATCCAGCATCAGATACCATTATAATCGATAAAGGAATTCTAAGATCAGGTATGGCGGATGAGCTTTCAGCTCTACAATTGGAAATTAATCCTACTGGCAATGGTAAAAGAGAATCTTACAAGAGAAAAGCCTACACTAGGATGACAAATACTTTCTTTGAAGATGGAAATGATAATCTTGATGACATGATAAAATCCATTGACAAGGGATATTTGCTAGAAGGATTTTCATCAGGCATGGAAGACCCTAAAAACTGGGGAATCCAATGTGTAGCATCTAAGGCTAGAGAGATTATCGATGGAAAATTGACAGGCAAGGTATTTAGCCCAGTATACTTAACAGGCTATGTTCCAGACTTGCTAGAATCAATTTCAGCTGTATCCCCAGGACTTAAACTATCAGGATCTGGCTACTGTGGAAAGGGCTGGAAAGAATGGGTAAAAACTTCAACTGGTGGTTCATATATTAAGGCAAGGGGGAAATTAAGTTAATGATTAATAATATAATAGATTTACTACAATCAAAGGATAAAATATCTGCATGGACTTTGACAGAAACTATCTCAAAATCCTCAGAATTGTTTTTCGTAAAAGATAAGCTTGATATGAATAGGGCTACAAATATCCACGAATACTCCATAAGAATATTTGTAGACTTTAATGAAGGTGAAAAAAAATATAAGGGAGATGCAAGTTTTCTAGTTTCTGCTGAAGATAGTTTAGATGAAATCGAGAAAAATCTAGAAAGAGCAATTTTAAGTGCTTCATTTGTAAAGAATAAATGGTATGACTTGCCTGAAAAAGACTCAGACCAATATATCCCAATAAGGGACCATAAGAATATTGGTGATTTACTTGAAAATTATGATAAGCTTTATGATGTATTTTTCAAAGACTATGGTTTTGAATCCAAGTTAAATTCAGTAGAAATTTTTGCTAACGAATCACAAAAGAGAATCCTTACTTCAAAGGGGATAGATGTAACATATCCAAATTCCTTCTTTAGTTTTGAGTTAGTTACTGACAACAACTTGGGCCATGAGCCAGTTGAAATATTTATGGACTATACTTTGACAAATATTGACTTAAATCAAATACAAGAAATCATAAAACATCAACTTCTAGAAACTGATGGTAGGGCAAAGGCTCAAAGGCATAAAAAAATCGACTCTATAAGGTTAGTCCTATCAGGTGCAGCTGTAGAAGAGTTTTTACAATTCTACCTTGTACAAGCAACCGATATGATGATTTACAATAAGGTTAGTAGGCTGGAGTTAGGCAAGCAATTTGTTGATGAGGCTGCCAAACAAAGAGTAAATATAAAGCTAAATCCTGCCCTAGAAAGCTCAATCTATGCTAGACCAGTAGATGAAGAAGGTAAGCAACTAAAAGCCTATAATTTAATAGAAGATGGTAAAGCTATAAATCTTAGAACATCTTCAAGGTATTCACATTACCTAGGTGTTAAGAACATGGGTTTGGTAAATACTTTTGAAGTAGAAGCTGGTGACAAAAGTTTAGATGAATACTTAAAAGACGACTATATTGAAATATTGACCTTCTCATCCTTCTTAATGGATCCAACAACAGGAGACTTCGGAGGAGAATTTAGATTAGCCAAACTAGTAATAGATGGCAAGGAAGAATATATTACAGGTGGGGCAATATCTGAAAATATCTTTAAGCAACAAGGTAAAATGCTATTTTCAAAAGAATTAGAAAAAAGAAAATTATCAATCTCACCAAAGGCCATAATTTTCGATGATATTGCGATTTCTGGTGATTAATAAGTTTGTAAATAGGGGCTGGGTTTATCTCAGTCCTTAACTTTATTAGTAAATAGTATAAAAAAGACTTGATTTTTTATTTATTCTTGGTATACTAAATAGGCAACACTCTTTAAGAGAGCTTGCAAAGTTAAGTTTATCTTAAAAATAGTTGACAAGAAAGTGAAAAAATGCTATTATTTTAATGTTGCATTAGCAATGTGGCGGTGTAGCTCAGTTGGCTAGAGCATGCGGT
>CAYFNZ010000065.1:0-2880 GCA_964344625.1 uncultured Peptoniphilaceae bacterium
ATATCATGTGGATGAGATTCAACCAAAGATGCAGCTGTGATTTTTACAAATTGAGCTTCTTCTTTTAAGACATCGATAGTTTTACAACCACAATATCCCATACCAGCTCTTACCCCTCCTAGTAATTGGAAGACAACATCCGCAACAGGTCCCTTGTACTCAACCCTACCTTCAACTCCCTCTGGAACTAATTTTTTAGAATTTTGTTGGAAATACCTATCTGAAGATCCAGCTTTCATGGCAGCTAGAGAACCCATGCCCCTATAAACCTTGAATCTTCTTCCTTCAAACAATTCTTCTTCACCTGGTGATTCGCTACATCCTGCAAATAAAGAACCAATCATAACTGTATCAGCCCCTGCAGCCAAAGCCTTTGTAACATCTCCAGAGTATTTAATACCTCCATCGGCAATTACTGGAACGTCAAAGTTCTTAGCAACTTCATAGGCATCCATAATCGCTGAAATTTGTGGAACACCTATACCAGCTATAACTCTTGTAGTACAAATTGAGCCAGGTCCTATACCAACCTTGATAGCATCAACGCCTGCATGAATTAAAGCCTTTGCAGCATCGCCAGTTGCGATATTACCAGCAATTAGTTGTAAATCAGGATACTTATTTTTGATAACCTTTACGGCTTCGATAACATTTTTACTATGACCGTGAGCAGTGTCTAAAACAACAACGTCAACTCTAGCCTTAACCAAAGCATCCACCCTATCCATCATATCATTTGTAATGCCTACTGCCGCAGCACATAAAAGTCTGCCTTGCTCATCTTTTGCAGCATTTGGATGAGATTTAGTCTTTTCTATATCCTTAACTGTGATTAGTCCCTTTAAGTGACCTTCATCATCAACTAGAGGAAGTTTTTCAATCTTATACCTTCTAAGAATTTCTAAGGCATCATCCATAGATATACCTTCTTTAGCTGTAATCAAGTGATCTTTTGTCATAGCAGAATCGATTGACTTAGTAAAGTCAGTTTCAAACCTAATGTCCCTATTAGTGATAATACCAACAAGTTTTAAGTCCTCATCTACTACAGGAACCCCTGAAATCTTAAAGTGACCCATTAACTCATCAGCTTCTTCTAGAGTATTATGAGGATGTAGATAAAAAGGATCAGTTATAACTCCGTGTTCAGATCTCTTTACCCTATCAACCTGCTTAGCTTGATCTTCTATAGTCATATTCTTATGAATAACACCTATACCGCCTTCTCTAGCCATGGCAATAGCCATTTCAGACTCTGTAACAGTGTCCATGCCTGAAGAAATCAAAGGCATATTAAGCCTAATCTTCTTAGTTAATCTTGTTTTTAATTCAACATCTGCTGGCACAATTTCTGAATATGATGGTATTAGCAAAATATCATCAAAAGTTAAACTTTCCTTTAAAAATTTCATCAAAGCCTCCAAAATTCACTTATCTTATTAATAATTTGTACTTATTATAACTAATTCACAATAATAGTCAAGGTCTTATTTGGCATTTACCTTAATAAATGTCCCTAATTCTAGTTCTTCAAAGGCATTTAACAAATCTTTTCTAGTACTCATTACAATTGGACCTCCCCAGAATATAGGCTCATCAAGACTTTCAGATGATAAGACTAAAACTTCAGTCTTACCTAGGGCCTTTATATTTACAAGGTCTCCCTTGCTTGTTAATACTGCAGTCTTTTCTTCAACCATTTCTCCGGATATCTCGATTCGTCCCTCAAGAGTAAATAAGATAAGAGCATGATTTGGATTAGTTTCTAAGGTAAATTCCCTGCCATCTTCCAAGTTTAAACTATAAAAATCTAGTGGATGGTGGCCTGATGAAAATCCTTTAACATCTTTATAGGAACCAGCAAGAACTCTTATATAGCCTCCATCAAATTGAATCTCCTCAATCTTTTCAGCAGGAATATCATAATAAGCCGGGTCTGCCATCTTATCATCAGCTTTCATATTAAGCCAAATTTGGACTCCTAGCATCCTTTCAGATGGCTGAAGGGTTTCTTCATGGATAATGCCTGAACCTGCTGTCATCCATTGAATTCCGCCATCTGTCACGGTTGAATGGTTTCCTAAGTGGTCCCTATGGGTCATAGCCCCTGACCTAAGATAGGTAATTGTTTCAATCCCCCTATGAGGATGGAAAGGAAATCCTTTTATATAGTCTTCTGGATTTGTAGAATCAAAAGAATCAAGCATAAGAATTGGGTCATATTCATCTGCAGTCCTATTACCTAAAACTCTTGTTAATTTAACACCTGCCCCATCTTGGGTTTGATAACCTATTACCTTTTTTGAAATCTTTCTTTCAATCATAATTAAGTCTCCTTAAATTTACTTAGTAACTCTAACATCTTCTCTTTTTCATCTTCACTTAGCCTAGAAAAATAACCTTCAATTACTTCCTTATTTTTGGGAAATACTTCTTCGATTAAGTCTCTCCCTTCATCAGTTAGGCTGACAATTGTAAGTCTCTTATCTTTGTCATCCCTACAGGTTGATATCAAATCTCTAGCTTTTAAATTTTTCAAAATAACCGGCATATTACCAGTTGTTGAAAGAATCATCTCCTGTATTTCTCCAACACTCCTATCTCCCTTGTGATATAAAGCTTCGAGAACCCCGTACTGGCCAGTAGTTAAATCATAGTCTCTAAATAACTGACTATTTAACCTATTAAGTTTATTTAATGTCCTAGACATTCCTATAAATATCTTTAAATCTTTATCTTTCATATCTTGATAATATCACTAATTAGAGATATTATCAAGTTATCATGCCACAAAATAAGACCTACGAGAAAAACTCGTAAGTCCTTAAATTATAGCAATGGTATTAAATTTTGTTATGAATTACGATGTGACTTAATAAA
>CAYFNZ010000066.1:0-2546 GCA_964344625.1 uncultured Peptoniphilaceae bacterium
ATAAGTTTATTTGAAGAAGAAGGATATCTTTTTGTTACTGGGGATGACCTTCATAGAAAATATGAAGATACATTACTGGAAGATGATTTGAAGGCGTTTTTACTCAGTCGTTATTCTCAAGATAAATTAACTAATTTAGAGCTTAAAACAATTATCAATAAAATTAAGTTTATTTCTTCAGCACCTCTTTATCTTGGAAGCAAAGAAACATTTTTGTTAATTAATGAAGGATTTAATCTTGAAAGAGAAGATAAGACCAAGCTTGCATTACATGTATCTTTTATTGATTTTGATAATCCAGCTAACAATATATTTAAGGTTGTAAATCAGTTTACGGTGAAAGATAGGGAGCACAGACGTCCTGACCTTTTAGTATTTATCAATGGTATACCTGTGACTATTTTAGAATTTAAAACAGCTATATCCGAAGAAACAACGATTTATGATGCATGGGAACAAATACACAAGCGATACAAAAGAGATATTCCAAGTTTATTGAAGTATACTTTTCTATCTGTCATTAGTGATGGCACAAATACTAAGCTTGGAAGTATATTTACTCCATATAGATTTTATTATGCTTGGAATAAAATAAATGACCATGAGAAAGCTAGTGACGGCATATCTTCTTTAATTACAATGGTTAAAGGTGCCTTTACTAAAGAAAGATTGCTTTCTATTCTCAGAGATTTTGTTTTCTATCCTGATGATAGTAAAAAAGAAGAGGTTATTGTATGTAGGTATCCTCAATATTTTGCTGCTGCAAAAATGTTTGAAAATATTAAAAGTGAAATTAAGCCATCAGGTAGCGGTAAAGGTGGAACCTATTTTGGAGCAACTGGGTCAGGAAAAACTTATACAATGCTCTACCTTTCTCGCCTTTTGATGCTTAGGGATAGAAATATTTTCTCTAACCCAACTATCCTTATTATTACGGATAGAGAAGATTTAGATACTCAAACTTCTGAACTTTTTGTAACAGCAAAAAGATTTTTACATGAGGATAATGTTAGAAGCATTGAATCCAGAAAAGATTTGAAAGAAACCCTTGATAATAAGCCTAGTGGTGGAATTTATTTAACCACTATTCAAAAATTTAGTGAGGATATAGGTCTATTATCAGATCGTAACAATATTATATGTATATCTGATGAGGCTCATAGAACACAGACTGGTACTGGAGCAAAGTTAAGAAAAACAGAAGAAGGAGTTTTTACAAGCTATGGCTTTGCTAAATACTTAAGAGATTCTTTTCCGAATGCTACTTATGTAGGCTTTACGGGAACACCAATTGATGAAACAATTGCTGTTTTTGGTGATGTAGTTGACTCTTACACCATGAAAGAATCATCCGATGATGGCATTACAGAACGTATAGCCTATGAACCAAGATTGGCAAGAGTTATTATTTCCGAAGAAAAAGCTAAAGAGATTGAGGCCTACTATGCCCTTTGTTATGAAGAAGGTTCTACTGAAGAGCAAATTGAAGAAAGTAAAAAGGCTATGTCTAGGATGTCCGTTATTTTAGGTGATCCTGATAGATTGCAAAAAATGGCAGAAGATATTGTTTTGCACTATGAAAATTTAACCGAGCAAAAACCGAAGGTCGTACAAAAAGCGATGATTGTTTGTTCGACGAGAGAAATCGCTTTTAGACTTATTAAAGAGATTCTAATCTTAAGACCTGCATGGGGCGAATCTAAGAAAGCACAGAATGAAGATGTGTTAACAAAGAAGGAATTAGATAAATTGGTTAGCCTTCCGAAAATTAATCTTGTTGCTACAAGAGGTGCAAATGATGATGAAGATTTGTATGAAGCTTGTGGTACTAAAGATTATAGAAAAATGCTGGATAAGCAATTTAAAAACAATAATTCTAACTTCAAAATCGCTGTTGTAGTAGATATGTGGATTACAGGTTTTGACGTTCCCTCTTTGGCAGTAATGTATATTGATAAACCTTTACAAAGACACACCCTTATTCAAACTATTTCAAGGGTAAATAGGGTTTTTGAAGGTAAAGATAAAGGCTTAGTTGTTGATTATATTGGAATTAAAAGAAATATGATGGAAGCCATAAAGATTTATGGTGGTGAACAAGAAAGTCCAATTGATGAGATTGAAACATCGATAAAGATATTTAGAAATTACCTGTCTTTAATAGAAGACCTATTCATTTCATTTGATAAGAAAGATTATTTATATGGTGAGCCTCTTAAAAGGCTTATGTGTTTGAATAATGCAGCAGAGTTTATTCAACAGAGTAATGAAACTGAAAAAGAATTTATGGGACTATCTCAAAGGCTAAAAGCTGCTTATAATATCTGCTTCCCTTCTGGAGAACTTACAGATAAAGAGGTTTCAATAGGCCAGTTTTATTTAGCCGTTCGTTCTATTATCTACAAGCAAACGAGAGGAAATGCTCCAGATGCTGAGATAATGAATGAAGTTGTTGAAAAAATGGTTGCTGAAGCTATCCAATGTACAGGGGTTGAAAATATCATAGACGATGAAAAGTCTATAGATTTATTCAGTGAAGATTTTAT
>CAYFNZ010000067.1:0-2520 GCA_964344625.1 uncultured Peptoniphilaceae bacterium
GGTGTAATCATTGCACCGGCTTTTCTTGCTTTCGTAAACAAAAATATTAACTATTATTATATTCTTGTCCATCTGAAATAATTTTTAAAATAGGTAAAATCATTTCATCATATTTTGGAATCATTTAATAACCTCCTTTATCCCTTATTCTCTAATAAAAACATTCTCTACTCTCTGTCCAATGCTCATATTGTTTGGATATTATCAGACCTTTTTTAAAATTAAGTACTAGATAATTTACTAGATTTTAAATTATTTGTCTATCATCCAACCTATTATTAATCTTATCAACTACAGAGATAATTTCCATTGCTAAATCTAGCTTGTCATCAAATAATTTAAGTACTCCACCATTTTTATTAAAGGGAAATTCCTGTAAAACTTCTTTTTCAATAGACCCATTTTTTACAATGTAATCAATAATATTATTGACAAAATTTATCTGGTCAGAGTTTAATCTTTGTTCTATCATAAATTTTGAAAAGGCTCTTTTAGCTGCTTCTCTGTCCATACCTGTAATACTAGCCACCAATTTTAAAAGGGGTTTATCACCATAGACTTTATGATAAGAGTCCTTATCTCCCAATTCTTCAAAGAGAATCCTTTCAAAATATTTAATGTCATTTTTTGTAAGTTCTTCATTGTTCCTAAGCTTATATATAGGTAGGTCATCCCTATATTTTTTAAAATAGGCTACTACTCTTTCCTTATAGGCGTCCAAATCATTAACATCATATATGGGACTTCCTCCCCTGACACCTATAACTTCGTCTTTGAAGTCTGTGTAATATATCCCTTGTCTTTCCCTATCTATTAGTTTAATAAGCTCTCTTAAAGCCTTTCTAACTCTTTCATAATCAAAGAGATCTGCATCTTCCCAAAATTCTTCTTCTTGTATTTCATAGATTAGGTCTTTATTCTTTTGAACCTGTCCTATGGAGCCTTTTTTCTCTAAATCACTAGCAGTCTTTTTAACCCTAGCCTTTGGCTTAGAGAATGGTTTTTTCTCAAGATATGCATATTGTATGGTATACATTAAATAGTCAAATCTCTTAGCTAATTCATCATCATCTGTAGATATTATAAGAGGTGAAACTTCATCTTTAAGGTTCTTTATATCAATTTCTTTTAAACTTTCAAAAGCTCTTTTATCTGAGTATCTATCTATTAAATGTAGCCTCATTCTTGCATTAAATCTATCAGTATTTATTCCTTTAATTAAAAGACTTATATTGTCTATTAACTCATTTCTATATTCTACAAGTTCATCTTCCTGATAGTCTAAATGTTCCAAAGCTTTTATCAAATCAACCTTAATGTTAAATAAGTTTTCTGTTAGGGATCTTTGAAGACCACCTTCATGACCTCTCTTATTTATTTCAAAAAACTCAAAGTTATAGTAGTAGTCAAAGATTAAGAATTTTTTCTTGTCAAGTCCTGGTCCAAATAGATCTTCACATAGCCTAGTTCCCCTACCAATCATCTGCCAAAACTTGGCCTTAGACCTTACTTTTTTAAAGAATACTAGGTTTACAAGTTCAGGAATATCTATTCCTGTATCTAGCATATCTACAGATACTGCTATTTGAGGATATGAGTTCTTGTCCTTAAACTTATCTATAAGATTATCTACATAATTAATTTTATGATAAATAGCCTGGGCAAAATCTCCCCTGTATTCAGGATATAGGGCATTGAATCTTTCAACTATAAAGTCAGCATGGTCTTGGTTGGCTGCAAAGATTATAGTCTTGCCTAGCTTGTCTCCACCTTCTACCTTTATTCCT
Organism: uncultured Peptoniphilaceae bacterium; assembly: GCA_964344625.1. GTDB lineage: Bacteria > Bacillota > Clostridia > Tissierellales > Peptoniphilaceae > JAAYEL01. The sequence continues at coordinate 1,788 of CAYFNZ010000067.1, forward strand.
TTTTCCATTAAATCCTTTATAACTAAATCTACTGTATCTATATTAAAAAGACTTTTGTTTACCATTTCACTAGGAATATCTTCAAAAGAATCAAAAGTGTTTTCGAATTCTTCCTTTTCTTCCTCTGATAAGTCCTTATATCTTATGCCTTCCTTCATAATCTTGGTTTCAGATACCTGAGGAAGTTCATAATTGACTAGATATCCATCATCTATAGCCTCTTTCAAATCATAGGCAAAGGTTGGATTGCCTTCTTCCAGTTCGAAAATCCTATAGGTATTCCTATCAATTTCATCTACAGGGGTAGCAGTCAACCCTAAAAGCCTAGCATCAAAATAGGCAAATATATCTTGATACTTCTTATAGATAGACCTATGGCTTTCATCTAAAATTATCAAATCAAAATGCCCATTAGTGAAAATCCTCTTTCCATCCGTCCCCTTTTTCTCATCTATGGCATTCATAATAGTTGGATAAGTGGAAAATACCATTCTACTATTAACATCATCCTTATTGTCCAAAAGATTGCATAGGGAAAGCTCTGGCAAGTGTTCATTAAAACTTTCCTTGGCTTGTTTGACTAAGGCTGTTCTGTCTGCTAAGAAGAGGATATTTTTGGCCCAATTATTCCTAACCATAAGATCAACTATAGAAGCAGCTGTTCTAGTTTTTCCACTTCCTGTAGCCATTACTAAAAGTGCTTTCCTGTGACCTGCTTCATAGCTTTCTAAGG
>CAYFNZ010000068.1:0-2473 GCA_964344625.1 uncultured Peptoniphilaceae bacterium
AGGTGTAATTTAAATGAGATTTTAAGTATAAAAAGAGGAGGAAAAGATGAAATTAATAGCTTTTGATGTAGATGGAACCCTGTTAGATACCTTAGATACTATAACTTACCATGTAAATGATACCTTGGTTGACTATGGTTTTAAAGAAGTAAATGACGCAAAATACATGTTAAGTATATTGGGATATGGTTCATATTATTTAATTGAAAAATCTATTCAATATCATGAAAAAGACTATGACAATAAGGAAAAGATTGAAGAAGTCTTACAAGAGTACACAAAAAGATACAATGCAAACCCTTCATATCTTACAAAGATATATCCAGGATTAGAAGATCTTGTAAGATACCTAAAGGAAAATAACTACCTAGTTGCTGCATATTCTAACAAGCCTGACAAGGTATTAAAACCTTTGATGGCAGATATCTTTGAAGAAGGTCTTTTTGACTATATAGAAGGGCAAAAAGTTGGAGTTCCTTCAAAGCCTCACCCACAAGTATTAAATTCCATAGTTGAAATGTTTGACATGGACAAGGACCAGGTTGTTTATGTGGGAGATAGTGATGTCGACGTAGAAACTGCCAAAAATGCTGGAGTAGTTTCCTTAGCAGTAAGCTGGGGCTTTAGAAGTCGTGAGTTTTTAGAAAATTTAAGTCCTGATTATTTGGTAGATACAGCAGAAGAAGCAAGGGAAGTAATTGATAAATTAAGAGGCTAATATGTTAAATTTGCTAATAGATAAGTTAATTGGCTCAAGAGATTTCTCGAAAAAAAGAAATAGAGATAATTTAATAAAGATATCGGGATACCTGTCATTGGCCATTAACATAGTCCTATTTTTAATGAAGATTAGTATAGGATTGCTAGCCTCATCTATAGCCATCATTTCTGATGCTATCAACAACTTGACTGATAGCTTGAGCTCAGTTGTGACTATTTTGGGTGCGAAATTTGCAGCGAAGCCTGCAGACCATGACCATCCATACGGCCATGGAAGGAGTGAGTATATAGCCTCGATTATTATTGGATTGTTTGTTCTACTAGTAGGTTTTGAATTACTAATAAACTCTGTAAAAAATATAATAAATCCTAAGGATATAAACACAAGTATTTTTACAATAATCATTCTTATTATATCTATAGGGCTGAAATTTTATATGTACCTATTTAATAATAAGGTCTATAAATTAAGTGATTCCTTGCTTAACAAGTCAGTAGCCAGGGACTCGATCAATGATGTCCTAGCCACATCCATGGTACTTATTTCTAGCCTATTGACCCCTTTATTAAAAATCAACCTAGATGGTATAGTGGGTCTTTTGATATCCTTGATCATCATAAAATCGGGCATAGAAATATTTACAGAAATCGGAAATGTCTTGTTGGGTAAAAAGGTAGATGACAAGATTATAGAAGAAATAGAGGACCTTATTTTAAGCAAAAAATATGTCAGAGGTGTGCATAAAATAGATATCCATGAATATGGAAAAGGAAGAATGTTTGGTTCTTGCCATATGGAAGTGCCAGCAAATATTGATGTTTACTCTATGCATGGCATAGTAGATGAAGTTGAAAATGAAATAAGAGAAAAGTTGGGAATAGATATGAGTATCCATGTTGACCCTAGCTATTTACTAGAAAAAGATAAATTTAAAAAGATAGAAGATAAAAGTGTCTTAGATGATATTGATAAGTAGGAAGATATGGAAACTAAAGTTTACAACCAAAAAGATGATAAGTTAAAAGAATTAGCAGAAATTTTGAAGGCAGGTGGTCTGGTAGCTATACCTACAGAAACAGTTTATGGTCTAGCTGCAGATGGATTGAATCCAGAAGCTGTAAAAAAAATATTTGATGCTAAAAAGAGGCCTATGGATAATCCTTTGATTTTACATATTTCTGAAATAAATCAAATTTATAACCTGGTAGAAGAACTTAATCAAAAGTATGCAGATATTTTATCTAAATTATGGCCAGGTCCCCTAACAGTTATCTTGAAAAAAAGCTCTCTAATACCAGATGAAGTGAGTGCAGGCCTTGATACGGTTGCTATAAGGATGCCGGATAAAAAACTTACTAGGGACCTTATAAGCTTGGTGGCATCTCCCTTAGCTGCCCCATCTGCAAATATATCTGGTAGGCCATCACCAACAAGTGCCAAGGCAGTCTTAGCAGATATGGACGGTAGGATAGAGGCTATTTTAGATGGTGGAGACTCTAAAATAGGCATAGAATCAACGGTTTTAGATTTAAGCGTGTCACCTGTAAAGATTTTAAGGCCGGGTTATTATACCCAAGAGATTTTGGAAGAATATTTTGGTCAGGTTGACTTGGACTTGGCTTTAAAAGACAAGGATCAAACTCCAAAATCTCTTGAGTATAAAAAAAGACGATAGAGGGGATATGATACACTTTACTTACTTACATATGCAACAGGAACCGTATTATAGTTAGAATTTTGAGTGAAGCCTAC
>CAYFNZ010000069.1:0-2067 GCA_964344625.1 uncultured Peptoniphilaceae bacterium
TAGACGCAGAAACGCCTCACCACTGGATTTGATTCCGGTAGTGAGGCGCTTTTTCTGTTATTTAAGGATTAGCCTTCGATAATTCCATCATTATCGTCTTCGTCTGAATCGATGGTTTCACTACAGTTGGTGCATTCCCATTCGTCATCCCAATACATGATACCACCACAATTAGGGCAATTTTTAAAGTATCTCTCCCCAGTATCATCTTCTAATTCTCCGGAGCAATAAGGGCATCTGCTATACTCGGATTCGTCGTAAACTTTGTCACAAAACGGGCACATCTGCATAATTTTTTCCTCCTTATAATTTCATAATGGTTTTGCTTTACGCAGCACACTTTGTGTATGTATCAACAAGTGTCTGATGCGGCAACAGGTCAATCCCTAACGCTGCGGCATCAGCTGCTTTTTCAACAGAATGATGTCTGCCACCAGATAAGTTTCTGATATGTTGGCTAACATCAAAAGGCTCCTGTGGAGAAGTGTACACTCTAACAGGAATCACTTCTTCAATCACCGGCGGAGCTGTCTGAACTATGGTGATGGACTCAGGCAGGTTTTCCGGTGTTTTGCTTAGGCTGTTTTCGAGGGACTCCCACAGTTCCTTGATGGCTTCCTTATTTTTAAGGCCAATTATAATCCCGATAATAGCTGTGACACTGATTCCTACCATGAACAGCTGCTTCTTATGAGCCTTAACCCAAGCAATGAATCCTTTTTTATTTTCTTCCATTTGCATGCCTCCTCTACAAATCGTCGATATCATACCCACCGTAATACGCCAAAGCCTGAGCAATGAATAAACATCCTGCTTTCCCATAATTTCTCTCGTGCTGAAGCGCTATATCTCCACCGAGGAAGAATGGAGCCGTGTACTTAGCAATAAACTGCGGGGTAATTTTTCCGTCAAGCTCCGGTTCCGTGTTGTGGCCCACAAGATACTCGTGCAGCAGTTTAACAACTCTCTGCACTGTATCACTGTCGTATCCGAGGTCCTTCATGTCAGAGATAACTTGATAGTAGCCATGAAGGGCGTATGTGTGCATCATTCCTTCAGCATCGAAATTTTCGAACATTTCAAGAATGCGCTCCACATCATCAGGACTCCACTCTTGTGGGGCCTTTGAAATAAGCGTGTCTGCCATTTGCATAAACGGCGCTGAACGAGGGTCATCATAAAAGTTCCAGTTCTCGTGAGCGTACTCCAGAAAATCATCGAATTTTATACTACCGATTTTCGATGTAGTAGGAACACGGCCCATGAATTTTATGCTTTTAGCAAACTCCAAATAAATTAGGTTCTCATCATGCTTGCGTTCCAACTCCGCTACCTTTTTAGCGATGGCAGTATCAAAATCGAAATCTGGATCATTCATAAGAGCATAGATTTCTTTCGCCGTAAATCCGATGCCTATAAGCAGTTTGATGCCCCATATCCTTTCGATGTCCTCATCGCTGTAATCACGATATTTATTCGTTGGATTACGACTCTCATTGGTAGGAAGGAGCTTTTCTTTCTCGTAATATCTAAGCATATCACGAGTGATGCCAAGATTCTCAACCACCCATTTCACTGAGTATCCCATCCGATCACCACCTTTCGATTATATAATACACCTTGGGGTCACACCAAGGTCAATAGGTTTCTCAAAAAAATTGTAAATATTCTATGTACAGAGAAACCCCACCACAAAGTAGTAGTGAGGTTTCTGTCATTTCTGTTCTGAATTTATACGAGCCAATGTTTCTAAAAAATGCCGACCGATGGCTTCCGGGTCATAGTTATTGGCCTCGCAGATGAAACGCAGACCGTCCGGTGTCAGCAAGCGACCGTTGTTGCGGTCCCGGCACAACTGCTCATAATCTTCTAACTGCTTCTTTGTTATTGTAGGCATATCAAATCCTCCCGAATATAAAAACAGCCGGTTTTCTGCAAAACCGACACCCTAAACGACACCCCGACACCCTTGTGCCTATGCCGCATTTCTTTGTATTAAATAGCGAGTCTTAATTTCTATCAAGACGCTATGTTTGATACAAAGAAAAAAGCCTTCTCCGGTGTGTA
>CAYFNZ010000070.1:0-2040 GCA_964344625.1 uncultured Peptoniphilaceae bacterium
ATCTAAGGATTTGTAAGCCTTAAAAATAGCATTTTCTATTTTCTTTCTATCAAATCGGACAGTTCTCCCATCTCTCTTTCTAATGTTCATTGACTAACACTCCTCTTTTTCACTTTATTTCTTCATTGCTAAAACTTCTATATCTCTTTAACTATATTTGTATAGTATTTTTACAAATTCACTTTATATAGTAACCTAGAAAGTATCTTAATACAATATGTTGTGTATAGATGAAAGTGGCATTTTCCTTGATATATTTTTGCTTTATAGTTTTTTCAAGGCTTTTAGGCTGAATTTTATCTTGAAAATATCTAATTTTCCTATTAGTTATTTCTTCTACTTTTAAAAGTTTTTAATATCTTTCCTTCTTTCAAGACTCTCCTTGTATGAAAAGACACAGCCACAATAATCTTGCCTATACATGTCGTATTTTTCAGTCAATTCAACCGACCTCTTAAAGCCGTTTTTCTTCTTAAAATCTGAGTGCAAGTACTTTAACCCATATTCTTCAGCTACCTTGGCCCCTATTTCATTTAGGACTTGTGAGTTCTTATGGGGACTTATAGAAAGCGTGGTTGTAAAATAGTCATAGCCTAGGTCTTTAGCCACCCTGGCAGCTTCCTTTAGCCTTAGGTCAAAGCAAAGATTGCACCTTTGACCGCCTTCTTTTTCCTTTTCATAGCCCTTGATATAGTCGTAGTAGTCTTTTGGATTATAATTTGCCTTTATAAACTTGATCGGGTACTTTCCAGAAATTTTTTCTAAAAGGGCTTCTTGTTCTTTTTCCCTAAAGTCATATTCTTCTTTTGGGTATATGTTTGGATTGTAATATAAGAGTCCTATCTCAAAATAATTTGATAGGTATTCCAAAACATAGGTACTGCAAGGTCCGCAGCATGAGTGTAGTAAAAGTTTAGAAACTTGAACTTTCTTTTCTTCCTCTTTTAATGTTTTTTCAAGTTCAAGCTGATAATTTATTTTCATCTTAATTTTCTCCTAATTCAATTTTGCAAGTATACAATAATTTTACTACAAAAACACTTTTTTAATAAATTTCTCCATCCTTTATTTTTCAATACTTTCAATATTAGTAATATTTAATTATTGTACAATCCTTGTCCTTGCATATTGTTAGTTAGTTGTATTAACTCTTTTTTTATGCTATACTTTTTCTGTAAAGAAAATAAAAAGGAGGATTTATTAATGGCAAAATCATTACAAGGCACTAGAACTGCTAACAACTTATTGACAGCATTCGCTGGAGAATCTCAAGCGAGAATGAGATATACATATTATGCAAAAATAGCTAAGAAAGAAGGATATAACCAAATCAAGGCTATATTTGAAGAAACTGCTAGAAACGAACAAGAACATGCAAAAAGATTCTATAAGTTCTTAATAGAAGATCTTCAAGGTGAAGCATTAAAGGTTGAATGGGATTTCCCAGTATGTATGGCTGATACTTTAACTAACCTTCTAGCTTCTGCAGATGGCGAACATGAAGAATTCGTATCTATGTATCCAGGATATGCTGACATAGCTGATGAAGAAGGTTTCCCTAAAGTTGCTACAGCATTTAGAGAAATCGCTAAGGTTGAAAGCAGACACGAAGATAGATATAGAAAATTAGCAGCAAATGTTAAAGAAGGTAAAGTATTCAAGAAAGACGCTCCAACTCTTTGGAAGTGCGACAACTGCGGATACATCTACGAAGGCGCTGAAGCTCCAAAACTATGTCCAGCATGTCTACATCCACAAGAATACTTCGAACTATTTGTTGAAGCATACTAAAATTAAACCATTAATTAAGATAGAAAAAGTGGCTGAATCAGCCACTTTTTTCATTTTATATTGCTTTAAAGATCTGTTGGGGGCTGACTCCTAGCAGATATTTTTGTAGTTTAGGCCACCAGCTATGATAAGTACATGAAATCATAGAAAATATTTACATTTACAAAATACGATTGAAGCCTCTCCATAAAATGGACAAATATAATATAGAAAAATAGCTTGTTTTGGGTTCCCAAAACAAGCTATTTT
>CAYFNZ010000071.1:0-1954 GCA_964344625.1 uncultured Peptoniphilaceae bacterium
ATGAGCGTAAGGAAGCGGATATTTCAGCAATTATAGAAGAAGAAAAATTAAAGCCTGAAGAAACCCGCCGTTTCATCGACAATGCTTTCCGAGACGGAATGCTTAAAACGACCGGTACAGCTATTGATAAAATCATGCCACCTGTATCTCGCTTTGGCGGAGGCAGAGCTGCGAAAAAGCAAGGAATTATCGAAAAACTAATGTTATTCTTTGAGAAGTATTTAGGGTTGGTGTAGTCTATACCGTATGATAAAGGAGCATTTTGTATGGGAAAGATTATTGAACATGATTTACTTCCGAAACAAAAACCAAGAAAAAGCAACTTAAAAGTAAAAGTTGATTTATACAATTATGCAACTGAGCTATATAATGAATTATCAAAAATTGGTATTATTCAGCGACTAAAAAATACCCCTCAGCTTGGTGTTATTAGAGTTCCCAAAAATCTAAGGAAATCTCGATTTGACTATACTGTATTACAATTATATTTTCATCAGCTAATAAAGAAAAATTTACAGACCAAGCTCGAGCTAACATATAATAACCCTGTAAAGGGTAAGGAATTTGGGGATAATACGCAATATATATCAGAAAAAGAAACTCCAACTGTGGGGGATATGTTGCAAATCCTTACAATTGCTTATAATCTAGGACATTTTTATAATACCTTTACTGCTTCGCGAGCAGTTGTAATGCTTGCAGAAGAAAATGTGGATTTTAGAAATAAACTATTGAATAGTTCTAATAGCCATCGATTTAGAGTAGCTGCAGAGTCTTTATTGAGTGAGCAAAATTATCATAGGCTACATTTATTGAATTCATTACTTGTCCTTGAACGTTGTGATCAGAGCAAACAATCTGTCATATTGGCACAGGAACTTATATATGCATATCTTAATGAAAACTCAATTAGTGATAGTAGTAAACTGCATTTCATATTTAAAGTTTTTCGCTCTGTTCGCAATGTTTCCTATATCGCTTATGACTTACAAATTGCAAATATGCCCATTACAATTGACTTGTGCAATAAAGAATCGGTTCTTATCCTATTTCATGAGCTATTATCAATTTATAATGATCAATTACCTGCAAATCGATTAATTACTTCTATTGGGAAAATGCTTGATGATACAGTTTATAATGAGAATTCAAACGCTATTTGCTACTATAGAATATCACGAAAAATCGTCAATACTTTATCTAAAGAAGACAGTATTAACTATAAAGAATACTATTCTGATTTTTGGTTATGTTCAAAAAGCATTTTTAATAAACAACATCGCCAAACACGTGATTATTCATCAGATGCTATTCTGAAATTAACATTTACTGCTGAGGACAAAAAATTATCACAAGAATTGTTGTTGGAATTGGAACGTATAAATAACTCAAGAGTAGGGTACTACGATCGAAATTCTGGAGAACGAACAATACTTGTTTCAATAAAAAAGAATTGCCAGAATAAAGCTCTTACATCGTTTCGAGTATTAAAATCTACAATTAAATATTTGCGCCGAGTTGCACACCCATCAAATGCAGACATACGATATTTACTCGCCAGTAAATTTTTTCTCTATTATTTATTTGGCGAAAATCCAATCGTAATTAAAGCAACAGTTGACCCTGAAATTTGTGTGTTATGCACACGAGGTAAGAAGCAACGTACTGCTGAAATTAAATCCCTTTTAGCAAAAGGGAATGGAAATACCGATGAACGTCATGAAGTGGAATTTATGCTTGACTGTCTAATACAAGATGATATTAATGATACAAGTATTACAATACCTTCAAGCATATTAATTTATCAAAAAGATTTGCCTGGAAAGAAATTAAGTGAATTTGATGGGATGGTTATTCATCCAATGAGAAAGTCAGAACAAATTATTTTACTAGAAGCAAAAAACACTGATAGCAATCCTTCGTATGCTAAAAAATGCTTATCAGATAAACTTGA
>CAYFNZ010000072.1:0-1932 GCA_964344625.1 uncultured Peptoniphilaceae bacterium
CAGTAAAATAGCCTCCATATTTTCTAATTGAAGGAAGAACCTCACTTGTTACCCATTGTTTAAATCTTATAGCACTTTCAAGTTTGCTACCAAATATAAGTGCATACATACCAGACTCATTTATTACTGATAAATTCCTTCCTTGACCTGATACGGTAAAACACCGTTTCAGCTTATCTTCCTCATGAACATGGCTTGCTATAGCATCACTTGGTCTTTTATATCCTAAAGCTTGAGCTATATCCATTCCTACAAACCAAGGATCATCATCAATTAACATTGTCCTTATTTGTCCAAACTCCCTATTTTCAAATACCTTTATTTTATACATTCATTTCACCTCATCTATCTCCTAAAAGTAGGTCTCTAGTTTCTCTTAACTTTTTTCTTCCTAGTTCTGTTCTAATGTCTTTTCCTGCAATCTTAACTGGTATACACATCTCTCTTATTCTTGAATATATCCTCTCTTTGTCAATATCGTTACTTCCATTCATAATCACATCAAGGGGAATATTGGTTGAAATAATAGTTGGCTTCTTTGATTCATATCTAGTATTTATTATCTGGTAGACCATTTCATTTACATATTCTGTATTCCTTTCAATTCCAAAATCATCAAGAATAAGAAGTGATACGCTTGATAATTTTCTGTAATAATCATTCTTGTCAATATCAAATCCACCCTTCTCAATATCATTTATTATCTGTGGAATATTTCTCATCTTAACTCTTATTTGATATTCCTCTATAATCTTATTTGCTATACAAGCTGCTAGGTAGGTCTTTCCTGTTCCAACATTTCCATGAAATATAAGGCCATTATTATCTCTTAATAGTTCTTTAAAGTTCTTAACAAAATTCTTTGCTATAATAACTTCCTGTCTATCAGGAGCTAACACCTTATCAAAAGTACAATTAATAAGATTTCTACTTGTTATAAAGCACTCTTCCCTTAGTCTTCTAATATGGTCTGCTTCTTCCTTTGCCTTTCTTAAGCTCTCTTCCTCTCTGTCACACTTACAATGCCTTCGAAATAATATCTTCCTATTCCCCAAACAATCGAGTGGGTCTGAGTCTATTTTTTCTTTGCATTCTCTACAGTAAACATGGCCATCTTTTTCAAATGCTTTATTCACATTAAAAGAAAATTCAACTCCATTAATCTCAATAGTTTTAATTTTATCTTCCATCTTCTCTACCTCTCTTAGTTATTTAAGTTCCATTCACTTTCATAGTCCAAAGGATTACCTGTATAGCTTTTTCCCCTACCAAGTTTACCTTCACTCTTATCTTTTAAATACCAGGTCATAATCGTTGAAGCATGATCCTTATAAGTTTTTCCTGTACTTTGCATATAGGCAGATAACCTTTCAATATAATCATTTAGATTAGGAATCATATCTTTTAGTCTTCTTTCTTCTTCATCAGAAATAATTACATTTAAGAAGGTTCCTATTTTGTTGTTTTCACTAAAATCAATATAACTATTATCAATCTTATTATTCTCTATATAGTTAGGTTGTCTTTTTGACAAGTCTAGACTTTTCTTTTTTGCCATTCTTGAATTGTCATAATCACCATTCTTGACTTGTCCTTTTGACAAGTCTGGAATTTCCCTTTTGACAGGTCTAAAGTTTTCATTCCTAAAAATACTCATAAAATCTTTAACATAGATTTTAGTAGGATTACCCTGGCCTGCTCTTTTCTTTTCAATAAGGCCTACTACTTCAAGATCCTTTATAAGTTTAACTGCCTTCTTAATGCCACAATCTAGTTGATGAGATGTTTCTTCAACAGTAAAATAGATATAAACCCTTCCATTTTCATCAATCCAATTATTCTTATAGGATAAGCTACTCCTAGATAAATACATGGAGTAAAGGACTTTTGCATCAATTGATAGGCCTTTAAATTTTTCATCTTCAATAAGAA
>CAYFNZ010000073.1:0-1921 GCA_964344625.1 uncultured Peptoniphilaceae bacterium
CCCAAGCACCATTTGAATCTAAGACTACAGGTCTAGCAAATCCTAACCTTTCATAAGGTGGTCTTGGTATATCGTGAAGCTGTATTTCTAATAGCCTAGGGCTCTTAGATGGATTAGTTGATGTAAGTGTCACCCTATATCTAATTAAGGCCTTATTGGGAGATTGAAGCTCCCCATTTGGGCCAAGTGCCTGCCACTGGGTCCAGCTGTCTAAGTCATCAGAGGTAGAAGTCTCTACAAGAGCTATTGATGTTTCTCCTGCAGTATATTCGCTTAAAACAGAAACCCTACCTGTTCCAGCCAAGGAACATTCTGCTGACCTAGTATATAAGACCCCACTTGAAGGATAAACACCATCAATTTTTCTAAGTAGAACAGAGCCAGCTTCTGTTAAAGCATCAACATTTGATGTTAAATCTCCGCCATTTGCCATCATAGAATTTTTAAAGTGGTCAATTAAGTCATCTATGGTTAAGTTAGAATCTTTTTCATAGAACCAATCATCAAGGCCACCAGCATAATAATAGGTATTTGCATGCATACCCATTACAATATCTGCTGTACAAGTTTTATTTAATTCTCCTGTAAAGCTTCTTATAGGAGAAGTCCAAATTGCTCCATTACTGCGGTCGCAGACTAGGTATTGGACCTTTTTACTATTAACTTCAATAACAGTGGCTATAAAATACCAACCATTATTCTTCATGCTTATGCTTGGTGTCTCTGTCTGGTCATAAATTAAGGATCCTGAAGAGTTATATAGCATTAACCTTGGCCTACCTTGGTATAAAGATATATAAAAGATTGGCTGTCCTGGTCCTTGTCTAGTATTAAAAATAGGGATAAAGTTTTGCCCTACAGAATAGGTCGTAGGGTTTATCCAACCACCACATACAATTTTTTCACCTAAATCAGTAAAAAAACTACCATCATTGGTAGCCAGTAGGTGGGACTTTTCACTTGTAGGATTTACAACATTAAATCTAAAATAATGACCCAACCTTCCAGTAGGAAAGGAAGCGGATGTTCCTGACCAAGCTGATACAAAGAAATCTCTTTTATAAGAAGTTTCATCGGCAGTTTTTGTCTCTTCACCAGCTGTACTTTCATTAAATCTCCATAGACCTTGTGTCTTTTCATTAAGAGGAAACTCTCCAGTAAAATCTGTTTGTTTTTTTAAGACTGATTTAATGGCCACTATATCACCTCCAACAACTCTTTGAGTAAATCTTTAATTCAAAAAAAGTAGCACTATTAATTTCTATTTTTACTTGATTAGCTCCCTTATTAAGAATAGGAAAGTTTAGCTCATCTAAAATAGGAAGTCCATTTCTTAGGACATTTCCATTACTGTCAACCACCTTAGCGGTAAGAAGAGAGCTATCTATTATTAAGGTTTCTCCAGCAGATAATCTTCCTGTAAGTTTTAGTTCATCACCATTGGTTATTATTTTTATAAAGGAAGCAGATGATGAATCAATAATTCCTTTTAGCTGGTAAATTGGGTAAGATTCTATATTACCTATAGCTCTAGTTATATTTTGAGTTCCTACCTGTGAAATAGTAAAGCTCTCATCTGTTAAGGCATATCCATTTGGATCAGGACAGATAAAGATCAGTTCAAAGGCTCCTGCACTAGAGAGTATCCTTTCACAGTCTATCTCTGTATTTAATCTTGCTGAAAAATACCTGTCTGGTATATCATCAAGTACTAATTGTTTAAGGCCCTCCATTGGATTAAGCCAGGCTGAAATATCATCTAGGGCTTTGATTAAGTTTTCAAGCTTTCTTTGAGGATAAATATTACAGCTAATTTTAATATATCTTTCTGAACTATCACAACCAAAGTCTGCAATTCCTATTTTCCCTGGTACAATTTCATAGGCATTTCTAGGAGCAGGAGATGCTTGCCAGCTAGTAA
>CAYFNZ010000074.1:0-1893 GCA_964344625.1 uncultured Peptoniphilaceae bacterium
TATAATTTATAACTGTAAAAGATTATATATAACACAGGAGGTAGAGATGAAATTTAAAGATATCAAATATGTAAGGCCAGACCTTAAAGACCTATACGCCAAGGCTGACCAACATGTTTCTAATATGGAAAATGCTAGTTCAAGTCAAGAGTTTTTTGATAATTTCAAAGAATTTTCCAAGCTTATAGACCATTACAATGAAATGGCGACTATAGCATATTTTAGACATACAATTAATACTAACGATGAATTCTACGATGGGGAACAAAAGGTCTACGATGAGTTTTCACCTAGACTTCATGAGGTAATAAATAGACTTTCCAAGGTAAGACTTGCTTCAAAATTTAGAAAAGACTTTGAAGAAAAATATGGGGATACTATCACCAAGAGGGATGAATTAAAAAAAGACATTTTCGATCCATCTATAATTGAAGATAGGATCAAGGAAGCTGAGCTTCAAACAAGGTACCAAAAATTAGTAGCATCTGCAAAAATCGACTTTAAAGGTCAAGAGATGAACATTTCACAAGTTTCTGCTTACTACGAAGACTTGGACAGGGAAGTTAGAAAGGAAGCCCATGAAAAAGTCTTTGCCTGGTTTGACAGCCACGTTGAAGAATTTGACCAAATCTATGACCAACTTGTTAAGCTTAGAACTAAAATAGCGAAGAAGCTAGGCTTTGAATCATATGACCAAGTTGCCTATAGGAGCATGGGAAGAATTGACTGGGATAAGACTGACGCTAGAAAATATAGAAAGCAAATTGAAAAATATATAGTGCCTTTAGTATCAAGACTTTACCAAGAGCAAGGTCAAAGAATTGGTATCGAAGACATGAAATACTACGACCTACCACTTACATTTTTAAGTGGAAATCCAAAGCCAATAGGTGGAGAAGAAGTTCTAGTTAAGGCTGCCCAAGAAATGTATAGGGAATTGTCACCTGAAACTGGAGAATTTTTCGATAAAATGGTCGAATATGAAATCATGGACCTAACAACCAAAGAAGGTAAGGCAGCAGGCGGTTACATGGAATTTTTACCAGAAACCAAGATGCCACTAATCTTCTCAAACTTCAACAATACATCTGCTGACGTAGACGTATTGACCCACGAAGCAGGACATGCCTTCCAAGGTTATGTGACAAGAAATGTCTACCCAAGGGAAAACTCCCTAGGGGCCATGGAAATAGCTGAAACTCATTCAATGAGTATGGAATACTTTACCCACCCATGGATGAAGTCATTTTTCGGGGAAGACACTGAAAAATACTATTACTCACACGTGGTAGATTCTCTAAAGTTTTTGCCTTATGGGGCTTCGATTGACGAATTCCAAGAATGGGCCTATGAAAATCCAGAAGTAAGCCCTCAAGAAAGAAGGGCCAAGTATAGGGAGATAGAAAAGAAATACCTACCTCACCTAGACTACGCTGGCAACAAGTACCTTGAAGAAGGTGGTAAGTGGCAAAGACAACTTCACGTCTACCTTTATCCAATGTACTACCTAGACTACACAATAGCGCAAATCAACGCCTTCCAATACTTCATCTGGGACCTAAAGGACCACGAAGAAGCCTGGGCGTCCTACCTAAACCTATGTTCACTAGGTGGCAGATACCCAAGTGTGGAAACAATCGAAAAAGCAGGCTTAAAAAACCCATTCGAAGAAGGGGCTATGAAAGAAGTAACAGACCAGCTTGAAGACTACCTAAAATCTCTAGATATGAACAAAATCAAATAAGAAAAACGATGTGATATTACAGAAAAAGCTTATAAAATATCTGCTGGGGGTGCTGACTCCTAGCAGATATTTTTATGGGTTTACCATAATCATGACCACCAGCCAAACTGGTGGTCATGATTCATTTACAGACACTTTCTTTTTCATGT
>CAYFNZ010000075.1:0-1843 GCA_964344625.1 uncultured Peptoniphilaceae bacterium
TTTTCCAGCATATCCTTCTCCTTATTTTTTGATACTTTTATTATAGTTTTACGAAAGCTAATATGCAAAAAAAGCCTGTCCTTTAGGTAGTTTCTAAAAGACAGACTTTGATTTTCGATTAATCTTCTTCATATAAGTCTTGGTAATTATATGGTTCTGGGTAAACCAATTTTAATTCCTTGATGATTTCGCCCTCAGACTTGTCCTCTTGTTCGGAAAATGTTAAAGGTTGATTATTTTCATCATTATCAATTTGATCATCTGAAACTTCATTAGGAGCTTGTTCAGGATTTTCTTCTACTGGCTCTCCTAATTCCTCACTAGGATTTTCAGCTTCCTGACTTTGAATTTCAGCGTTTTTCCTTTCCTCAAATGGGTTTTTACCATCTAAGAACATGCTAAAATTTTCATAAATTTCTACAATACTATCATCATAAGGTTGGAACATCCAAAGCTCATGGGAAGGCATTGCAAATGAAGGCAAGCCAAATACCCCTTCTCCCTTCAGGTCTTGCTTAAGAATCTTCCAGTCCTTGTTATTTTCTAATTGATTATTTACCAAATCTATCAAGGTGTTATATGGTATATTTGTATCCATATACTTAACGGCTACATCTAAAAGCTCATCGTAGTTTAATAAAATTGATGGGCTTGTGGCTCTCTTAATCATAGCTTCCAAAAGCCTCATGTGGTTTCTTCCCCTTGAGTAGTCTCCATCGCTAAGAGCCTTTCTTTCCCTTGCAAAATGTAGGGCTTGTTCGCCATTTACCCTCAAAAATCCCCTTGGAAAATACTCATCACTAAAGACTGGTTTAAATCCCCTGACATTAACTACATCGACATAGTCCATGGCATTGACCATTTCTATCAGAGAAGAAAAATTAACCTTAATATAATAGTCTATAGTGGTATCAAAAGTCCTTTCAAGTGTCTCAATAGAGCTTTCTATACCATAGATACCAGAGTGGGTAAACTTATCATACTCATCATAGCCACCTCCAGCTATAGGTAAATATGAGTCCCTAGGAACTGTAGTCATCATTGCCACCCTATCCTTAGGGTTGATTGATAGTATTAGGTTTACATCTGTTCTTCCGTTGATATCTATCTCACCGAAAGCATCTGTTCCAGAGATATAAATATTAAAAGGCTGTCCAAGGTCTACTTCCTTACCTTCTAATTTACCTGCCTCTTCTTTTGTAAGAATTAAGCTGTAAATAACTTTTGTATCCCTTGAAAAATTCGATAATTTTTCTCCAATACTTGACCTATAGGATTCATTTAATAAGATAATCTCACTTTGGCCTTCAATTAAATCCTCTGCATTAGAAAGGTAGTCCTTGCCAGATTCATAGACCAAGCTCTTATTTTCCTTTAATTCAATTTCTTTTTTAAATAGGTTAATATTTTTTTGATCATGGTCATAGGCAACCACAACCTTTTCGTCAGTAACATCCTCTAATTTTTCCAATAGAGAATCCTTTTTTACCACCAAAGAAAACTCATATGAAGACTTCTTATTAGTTTTACTAATATTTGAATAGGTCTTTACCCCTTTTTTCAAATACCTAGTTCCCATTATAAAGGCAGCGGTAAAAAGTATTAAGAAAATACTTATAATAACCCTTAAAGCCTTATTCTTTGACCTTCCAAAAACAAATAGGCCAAAAATAAAGAATAAAAGGATAAAGACTCCCACAAAAATATACCTATACTTCAAAGGCAATATCCTATTTGTAAACAATTCAAAAGTAAAAATACAAAAAGTTAAAATACTTATTATATAAATCAATTTTTGATATATCTTTTTATTTTTCATGCATAATTCTCTCTCATCTCATTA
>CAYFNZ010000076.1:0-1727 GCA_964344625.1 uncultured Peptoniphilaceae bacterium
CTTTTCATGGTTACCTTGGGTTGAAATCAAGGTATTTGCATTTAGGCCTGTAACTTCAAATGAAGAGTTAAATACAGTGCCATTTGTAACAGCTTCTACTTCTTGTTCAAGGATAATATTTCCACCTAAATTTTTTTATCTTACCTATCGGCTTGACAGACATAGCGTAACACTAAGAGGTAAAAGCTCTGTTAATTAAATGTATAATAAATATTATATTTTTTTACAGGCATTTAACTTAACAAATAATGTATAATTAAAATATGATATTAAAACAAGCATTTTACATGAAAAGATGAGGAATAAAGACGATGAGAAACAACAAATATATAGAAGTAAAGATCACAGGAGCTGAGTACCCAAATATTTCGACGGCTGAATTGGAAGACAAGCTGGTTAAGTTTAAAGGTGGCCTAATCGGTCAGACCGTTAGCGTAAAGGGAAGAAAGGACAAGGACGGGATAATCCATGCCAAAATGCAAAATATCCTGGAAGAGTCTGCCCTTGAAACCCTTCCAGGCTGTCCTAGGGTTGACGAATGTGGGGGCTGTAGGTATCAAAAGCTAGACTATAACCAAGAGCTAAATTACAAGCTTGAGAGCCTTCGAAAGCTTTATGAAGACCTGCCTTTTGACAAATACAAGCTTTTTATCAACCCGGCACCTAGTCCACAAGCCTATAGAAACAAGATGGAATACACCTTTGGCGATGAGATAAAGGACGGACCTTTGACCCTTGGTCTTCACAAAAAGAACAGGTTTTATGAAATAATTGATAATTTTTCTTGCAATATAGTAAATCCAGATTTTGACACCATCAGGCAAGAGGCCATGTTCTTTTTCGATTCGAAAGGCCTAAAAGCCTACCATAAAATCAGGCAGACAGGGGCCCTAAAATTCTTAATAGTGAGATATAGCTTCTACAAAAATGAATTTATGCTAAATCTTGTGACCAAAGAATCAGAAGAAATCAGTCAGGACCTCCTAGATGAGTTTGTAGCCCACATGCTTTCAGTAAGCATAGGTGGCAAAATAGTGAGCATTTTCCATACTATTTCCAACTCAACAGCAGATGCGGTCGTGCCTGAAAAAATTACCAAAATCTTTGGCCAAGACCACATAACAGAAAGCCTTTTGGACCTGGAATTTAGGATATCACCCTTCTCCTTCTTCCAACCAAACCCGGTAGGGGCCCACAAGCTTTTTGCCAAAGCCCTAGAATACGCAGGCCCAATCAAGGACAAGGTAGTCTATGACCTTTATTGCGGAACAGGGACCATTTCACAAATATTTGCCAAAAAAGCAAAGGAAGTAATAGGGATAGAAATAGTTGAAGAAGCCGTAGACAAGGCCAGGGAAAATGCCGCCCTTAACCAGCTTTCCAACTGCAAATTCATAGCAGGAGATGTCCTAGAAGAAATCTCAAAACTAGACAAAAGTCCAGACCTTATAGTCCTAGACCCACCAAGAGAAGGCATCCATCCAAAAGCCATAGACAAAATCCTAGCCCTAAACTCAAACCGAGTAGTCTATGTCTCATGCAACCCAAAAACCCAAGTAAGAGACCTGCATGAATTCGTAAAAGCCGGCTACAAAATCGAAAAACTAGAATTCTTCGACCAATTCCCAAGAACCGCAGGAGTTGAGGCGGTTGCATTGATGTCAAGAGAAGAAGGCTTATATGAATAAAAAAAGAGAGTGGTTAATGCTTTTATGTACAATAGCTGT
>CAYFNZ010000077.1:0-1715 GCA_964344625.1 uncultured Peptoniphilaceae bacterium
AAAATGATATATTTGTTACGATAAGTAACACTATTGTTTATATGTGTATATAGACCACATAGAATAATAATGTTAAACTATAGAAAAATGAGGAGGCAATTATGACATTTTTCGTTTTTTATGCCAGGAAGGAATCTAAGGCTAAAAATATATATGGCATGATAAATAAAAAGTACATTACTTCTATTTTTCCTTCTAAAGATAAAACTTATAACTGGGAAAATACTTGATGTTGATGATATAGCAAAGATTGAGGTTAACTAAATGACAAGCATTGATGAAATTATTATTAAACAAAGAGAATTTTTTAATTCAGGTCATACTAATTCCTATGATTTCAGAATAAGGCAGCTAAAACTTTTAAAGAAAATGCTTTTAGAAAATGAAGAGTCCATATATGATGCCTTATATAAAGATTTAAATAAGTCAGCATTTGAAGCCTATGAAACAGAGTTAGGCCTCCTATATTCAGCTATAAATTATACAATTAAGCATTTAAAAAAATGGATGAAGCCAAAAAGAGTGAGGGCTTCTTTAGCGAATTTTCCATCGAAAAGCTACATCATTCCAGAAGCCTATGGAGTTAGCTTAATAATTTCTCCATGGAATTATCCTCTCTTACTAACGTTAGAGCCTTTAATAGGCTCAATCGCAGCTGGAAATTGTACAAGTATTAAGCCATCAGAGTATTCAAAAAATACATCTGACCTTTTAGAAAAGCTAATTTCTACTTATTTTGATAGTGCATATATCACACTTGTAAATGGAGGAATAAATGAAACTCAAGAGCTTTTGAACAAGAATTTTGACTATATTTTCTTTACAGGCTCTCCTCATGTAGGCAAAATTGTCATGGAGAATGCTTCAAAAAATTTAATACCTGTCACTCTTGAACTAGGAGGAAAAAGTCCTTGTATAGTTGATGAAACAGCGGATATAGATCTTTCAGCCAAGAGAATTACATGGGGAAAGTTCATAAATAGCGGTCAAACCTGCGTTGCTCCCGACTATATATTAGTAGATAGAAAAGTAAAGAAAGACCTGATAGAAAGCATAGAGAAATATATTAAAGCATTTTATGGTCAAAATCCGCTTACCAATAAAGATTATCCTAAGATAATAAATGACAAGCATTTTAATAGGCTACTTGGATATCTCGAAGACCACGATATATCTACAGAAAATATATGCGACAAAAAGATCCTAAAACTTGCTCCAATAATAATTGATAAACCTAAATTAGATTCAAAACTTATGAGTGAGGAAATATTTGGACCAATTCTTCCAATCCTGGACTATGAAAGCCTTGATGAGGCATTTAACTATATTAATAGGGGCTACAAACCCTTAGCAGCCTATCTTTTTACAAATTCCAAAGAAAATGAAAATAGCTTTTTAGAAAAACTCCACTTTGGAGGAGGCTGTATAAACGACACCCTGGTACACCTAACACCAGACAACCTACCATTTGGCGGCGTACAAAATAGTGGAATGGGATCCTACCATGGAAAATACAGCTTCGAAACATTTAGCCACTACAAATCAATAGTAAAAAGAAAAAACTACCTAGACATAAACCTAAGATACCACCCCGCAGAAAACAAACTAGAAAAACTAAAAAAAATTTTAAAATAGTGGATTTATAAAAAGAAGAAGTCTAGTGTAGCGAGAAATGCGCGAAGCGCCTGCAGTAAAAATGTATTAAAAATGGAAAG
>CAYFNZ010000078.1:0-1607 GCA_964344625.1 uncultured Peptoniphilaceae bacterium
ATTTTAAGACGAGGCCACTTTTCATTGACTAGGTCAAAAATAGACATTTTTGCTTTTTTTGATAAGACTAGGTCCTTATCAAACTTCCTATAATAGACTAAGCCAGTAAAGGCAATGGCCGCAATATCCCCACAAGAATTGTTTGGACTATTTTCTAGGGTGGCTAGGGCACTTAATTTAAATAGGATTTCATCAGAAATAGGTATTTTATAGTAGGTGAAAATAGCATCAATAATCGCCACAGTTACTGAGGCGCTTGAACCTAAGCCATACTTTTTTCCTGTTTCGTCATCCATCTGACTTGTTACTATGATTTCATATTCATCAAATTTTTCTAATAGCTTAGACAAATAGGCTTCTGAAATCCTGATTGCTGATGTAATATAGGCCCAGATGGGATCAAGGCTATCAAAGATTAATCCATTTTGACTTCTCTTAAAGGTCAAGATTTTATCGCCAAAGCTTTTAATACTTGAACTTTTAGACTTGCATATTTCTACTGAAATAAACCTGTCAATGCTCGTTACAAGAGCCGCTCTACCACTTTCTACAACACTGTATTCGCCGGCTATGAATAATTTTCCTGGTCTAGAAACTTTTATTGTCATCACATTTTATCCAAAATTTCTAAATCACTACCGACTTCAGAATATATCAGCCTATCCCTATCGATAATTTGAGACAGTCTTTCTATTACTTGGTCCTTATTTTTTGAATTGGTAATTATTTTTACGTTGGGACCTGCATCCATGGTAAAGTAGGCAAGAATTCCTTCTTGTCTCATCTCCTGCACCATCTTTATTACGCTTATACTTTCTTCTTCAAAATAGATTATTGATGGTTCGGTAGTCATCATAGTGGCGTGCATTTTCAAGGCAGATGCTTCAGCAAGCTTTCCAATCCTTTCTAAGTCCTTTTCTTTTATGGCTTCCTTCATATTTTTAATATCGACTTTAGCACTTTCTACCCAAGCAGGATAATAAGGGCAAGTCTTAACAGTTTGAGCCATGCCCGCCCTACTTAAGACCTTCTTTTTCTTGTCATTTACAATAACTGCAAGCATGCCTATATCCCAATTTGCCTCATCTATCTTTTCAGCATAGGAAGACTTGTCATCATGGCCAGCATGCCACTCAACAAGGCCCCCATAAACCGACCTCGTTGCAGAGCCTGACCCCCTTCTAGCCATCCTAGATAGGGCTTTTTTATCTAATCCTAGGTCGAATAATTCATTTAAGGCCCCTGCAAGACAGGCATAACCAGAAGCAGATGAAGCTAGACCAGCTGCTGTTGGAAAGAAGTTATTTGAAGTTACTTTGACCCTTTCATTGGATTTAGCCTTTTCTCTAAATAAGTCGATAAAATGGCTTATTTTTTCAGTTTCCTTATCATCTTGTAGCTTGCCATTTAGGTAGAAAATATCCTTATCAGTCCCATCTTTGATTTTTTCAACCTCTGTAATTGTGTAGAATTCTTTAAGTGTAAGGGAAATACTATTATTATATGGCAAGATTAGGGTTTCATCTTTTTTCCCCCAATATTTTATCAAAGCTATATTGGCACATGCTTTTGCTTTAACTTTGTCCATCTTCAACTCCTAAATAAGT
>CAYFNZ010000079.1:0-1523 GCA_964344625.1 uncultured Peptoniphilaceae bacterium
GTAGAAATGGTATTAAATGCCTTTGCAAAAGAAATATATGATGTATTAGGTATCTTCTTACCTTTGATAGTTGTAAACTGTATTATACTTGCTCGTGCTGAAGGATTTGCATCAAAGAATGGTCCTTGGCTATCAATAGTTGATGGGGTAGCAAACGGACTAGGCTATGCATTTGTAATCATTGTTCTAGCTATAGTGAGAGAATTATTTGGTAAAGGTGTAATTTTTGGAATGAGAATTATCCCTGAAGACTATACCTTAAAGATTCTTACTCAAGCGCCAGCAGCCTTTATCCTTCTGGGATTATTCGTTGCAGCAATGACAGCAATAACTTCTAAGTCAAAGTCAAAAGAGGAGGCATAATATGAATTTAGGTAGTATTATTTTAGGATCAATATTTGTAAACAACTATGTATTGGCTCAATTCCTAGGTATTTGCCCTTCTTTAGGTGTATCAAAGAAACTAGAAACTTCAGTAGGTATGGGCCTAGCAGTTACATTCGTAATTACACTATCATCAGTAATTACCTTATTAATTAATAAATACATCCTAGTAGCTCTAGGATTGGAATACTTAAGAACCCTAGCATTTATACTAGTAATTGCATCACTAGTACAATTTGTTGAAATGTTCTTAAAAAAGGCATCACCTTCCTTGTACAATGCTCTTGGTGTATTCTTACCATTGATTACAACAAACTGTGTAGTACTTGGGGTAGCAATACTTAACGTAGACAACTCTTATAACTTAATTGAAACAGTTGTTAACTCAATTTCAGCTTCAATAGGCTTTACACTAGCTTTAGTCCTATTATCAGCAATAAGAGAAAAATACGAATTAGTTGATTTACCTAAATCTTTTAGGGGCATACCTATGGCTCTACTAAGCCTAGGCTTATTATCAATTGCCTTCTTCGGATTTAAAGGTTTGGTATAAGGAGGAGTCTCATGCAAGAATTATTAATTCCAGTTGGGATATTAGGGGGCATGGGAATAGTTTTTGCTGGCCTACTTGGTATAGCGGCAAAGGCGTTTCATGTCGAAGTAGATGAAACAGAAACAGAAGTTAGATCAGTCCTTCCAGGAGCAAACTGTGGTGCCTGTGGATACCCAGGATGTGATGGCTACGCAAAAGCTGTAGCAGAAGGAAAGGCACCTGTCAACCTATGTTCTGTTGGTGGTAAGCCAGTAGCTGACAAGGTTGCAGCAATCATGGGCCAAGAAGCTGGTGAAATGCAAAGAATGGTTGCAACTGTTCACTGTAACGGCTCAAATGATAATACACAAACCATTTTCGAATATCGTGGAACTCAAGATTGTAGGACAATCAAAAACTTGGGTGGCGGCTCTTGCAAGGCATGTAAGTATGCTTGTGAAGGTTGCGGAACTTGCGTTAACGTATGTGAATTCGATGCAATACATATAGTAAATGGTGTAGCTGTAGTTGATGAAGAAAAATGTACAGCTTGTAAAAAATGTATTAAAATCTGTCCAAAAAATGTTATTCACTTAACTCCATATGG
>CAYFNZ010000080.1:0-1191 GCA_964344625.1 uncultured Peptoniphilaceae bacterium
AGCTACGTTTTTCGCTACTACTTGAGCTACTCTTGGGTCAAATGGTGAAGGTATTACATATTCGTCACTTAATTCTTCGTCTGAAACTAAGGAAGCTATGGCTTCTGCTGCTGCCAATTTCATTTCTTCATTAATTTCCTTAGCCCTTACTGATAGGGCTCCTTTGAACAAGCCTGGAAATGCTAATACGTTGTTTACTTGGTTTGGATAGTCTGACCTTCCTGTTCCCACTACTCTTGCTCCAGCTTTTTTAGCTAGGTCATAAGGGATTTCAGGGTCAGGATTTGCCATAGCAAAGATGATAGGGTCTTTCTTCATGGATTTTACCATTTCTTCTGTAACCTTGTCGGCCACACTTACCCCTATAAAGATGTCAGCCTTTTTCATGGCATCTTCAAAGCTTATATCTTCGTCATCCTTGTTGGTAATTTCAGCTATCTCCTTAGTTAAGAAGTTATATGTATCCATATTGCCCCTTCTTACTACCCCCTTGGAATTAAAGCCGTAGATATTTCCTATACCGTAGTTTTTAATCATGTGGATGATTGATGATCCAGCCGCCCCTACACCACTTACTACAGCTGTACATTCTTCAGGTTTCTTGCCCACTAGCTTTAGGGCATTTATCAAGCCGGCAAGGGTAACTATTGCAGTTCCATGTTGGTCATCGTGAAATACTGGTATATTTAATTCTTTTTTTAGTCTTCTTTCGATTTCTATACACTTAGGTGCAGAAATGTCTTCAAGGTTAATGCCTCCAAAGGTTGGTGCTACTTGCTTTACAAATTTTACTACATCGTCTACTTCTGTAGCATCTATAACTAGGGGAACTGCATTTACTCCTGCAAAAGATTTAAATAGGGCACACTTACCTTCCATAACAGGTAGGGCCGCTTCAGGTCCAATATTTCCAAGGCCCAAAACTGCTGTACCATTTGAAACTACAGCTACCACATTTGACTTCCAAGTGTATTCATAAACTTGGTCCTTGTCTTTGGCAATTTGCCTGCAAGGTTCAGCCACACCAGGTGAATACATCAAGGATAGTTCTTCCTTAGTTTCAAGTGGAGCCTTAAGTTCTGTTGAAATCTTTCCCTTTAATTTTTTATGAAGCTCTAAAGATTCTTCAAAAACATTTTGCATTATCTTCCTCCAAATTTTTTAAAATATGTCTTACTTAATGACATCTTC
>CAYFNZ010000081.1:0-1147 GCA_964344625.1 uncultured Peptoniphilaceae bacterium
CGGTGGTGACCAAGTGAAGAGCGTGCCGACGTAGGCTGCTAAGCGCGCACTGGAAGCTACTCTAAAGCTACTCTAAAGCTTTTAGAGAGGCGAGGGTGCTGTACTTGGAGACAATCCCGTCCTTCGGAGCAGCCCTTGCCATGGGGTAGGTGGACTAAGATTAGGGCGTAAACGATGACGTTTATGCCCAACTTGCTGGCGACGCAGACGTCGACCTGAAGTCCGGAGCGGTAGATACTGAGGAGGACATTATGGAAAACCAGTGGGCACAGTTGGCCCAGTTGGCAGGCGATCCGCAGACGTCACAGCAGCTTCTCTACGAACTAGCAGTTGCCTATCCGCACCTGCATGGGGTGATCATCCAGAACCCAAACTGCTACCCGGAGCTTGTGGCCTGGATGCAGGCCTACCCAGCGCCGGCGGTTGAGGCCGCCGACACGCTATCAGCGGCCTCGCCACTACCCACCGCTGCGCCAGAACAAGTTGCAGCCGTGGTGCCGGAATTGGTCCAGCCCGCAGTGACACCCGCCGTGACACCCGTTGCTGCATCGGCTGTTGCACCCGTGGCCAAGGGCCTGAGCGCAGGGGCCATAGCCGGAATCGTCGCCGGGGTCGTCGTGGTTGGGGGCCTAACCCTGGGGTTTACGGGCGTCCTGCCGTTGAAGGGCATTCCGGGGATGCAAGTCTCGGTTGAGCAGGGCTGTCAGAACCTAGAACAGGGGTTTTACGAGGTCGTTGCGAAAGGATCCTCCCGCGTTGAGGCGCTGGACGATGAGGATTACTCAGACTTTGACGACATTATGGGCATGTTTACAAACGAGATGGGCAACATGCTGGGCGACATGAGAAGCCTGACTAAGTCGGTCCACAATAAGGAAGTTGAGGCCGCTTGGACCAACTACCTGGACCGCTTTCAAGAGGGGATGGACTTCTCCGAAGCCTGGCTGTTCGGGGGTGAGGAATTCGACGAGGACGAGTTCTGGGAACTAAATGCAAGAGAAATGGAGGCTAATGCGAGAGTTATGGAGCTATGCCCCAACATTGCGGAGCTACTTGACTCGGGCTTCTAGCCGGGGTTAGTCGACTTTCTCATTCCGCTTCGCCAGCACCCCGGCCCACCAGAACGTGGATCCGGAGATCGGGATTG
>CAYFNZ010000082.1:0-1025 GCA_964344625.1 uncultured Peptoniphilaceae bacterium
TAAATATGAAATTCAAGGAGGACCTATGGACGATCTTAAAAAATTGCTAGATAAATACTTAAATGAATATAAAGCTTATCAGGCTATAATTGCCAATAACTTGGAAGATAAGCTAGATGGAAGCTTAGGAATTATAAAAAGAGAGGATTATATCCTATACTATCACATCACAAAAGAGGGAGGAAAAAAGAGAAGAAGATATATAAGTAATAAAAATCTTGACTTTGTAAAAAAACTAGCCAATCAAACATACCTTAAAAGCATTGAGAATAAAGTTGATATTAGAATAAAAAACTTAGAAAAGCTACTAGAAGATATCAACCAATTTGACTTAGAAAAAAGATATATCAATCTATCAGAAGACCGAAAAGACCTTATCGACCCTATAGCACCGACCTACGAAACAATCCTATCAGAGTGGATAAATAAAAAATACATTTCAAAAGGATTTAAAAATGACGATATAATCATCACCACCAAAAATGGAGAAAGGGTAAGGTCTAAGAGCGAGAAAATCCTGGCAGATATGTTTTACGATTACGGAATAAAATACAAGTACGAATGCCCCCTAACATTTAGAGACGGTACAGTTTTCTACCCCGATTTCACCTTCTTAAGTCCCCATACCCTTGAGGAAATCTACTGGGAACACCACGGCATGATGGACAACCCCCAATATGCCCTAAATACCGTTAGAAAAATAGAAAAATACGAAAACAACAAAATCTTAAGAAACCAAAGACTAATAGTCACCTATGAATGTTCAAACCATAACCTTAACTACAACTGGGTTCAATTATTAATCAAAGAATTTCTAATCAAGGACAATCAAGAATAATCAAAGCCTTACTTTTTCATGTCTAAACGAATAAAGTGAAAGATGTACATGAAAAAATTTGGAGCCTTTTCATGTACCAAAGCCCATAAATGGCTTTTGTACATGAATAAATTTTTGGGATTTTCATGTACATCTTTCGTTTTTTGATTTTGTGCATGACAGATTTGGCGAAAGTAGAGGAGATTTA
>CAYFNZ010000083.1:0-1007 GCA_964344625.1 uncultured Peptoniphilaceae bacterium
TTACTCATAGAAGCCTAATAAGAAGACCCCTAAACCTATAACAAAGACGGTAAAGTACTGTTCTTTTCTAAGTCTTTCTTTTAGTAAGGCAACTCCTAGGATTGATGCAAAAACACCATCCAGACTCATGATTGGAGCAGTAACAACCCCATTACCACTTAAAGCATAAACATAGAAGAATTGTCCTGCAGTTTCTGCAAGTCCTCCTAAAGTAAGTGGAAGATTAATTACCTTTTCTTTGTCTTTCTTAACAAATTTAATGTATGCAATTGCTATTATACCAACTAGGAAAAATGTAAGCTCAAATGATATTAAAGCTTCTTCAGGACTCATAATACTTGTCATATAGTGCTCATCAAGGAAGGTTGCAAGGGCATCAACTATAGCATATGAGATTGGGAAAATTAAGGCTGTTGCACCTAGTTTAACAATTTCATTTTTACCTAGTTTTCCTTCTTTTTGATCCTTGTGTTCATAATAAGCCATTGAAATAAGACCAAAGAAAATCATCATAATAGCTATGAACTTTACAGGTGTCATTTCATTTTTCAAAACTAACCAGGATAAAATACCAGCCATAGCACCAGATGTAGATGCTATTGGTGAACCAACTGAAATTCTTAAATACCTATATCCATAAAAGTCAACCCCCATAGAAAGGATGTATAAAAATGATATAGGGATATATATCCAAATAGTTCTCAAAGAATAAGTTAAACCACTTTGATATAACTTAAATAATTCATAACATGCTTGAAGTCCCATAAATAATCCTATAACAAATAGAATCCTAAAATGAGAGTACCTGTCATTAGCATCTGTAGACTTCTTAAAAAACGTATCTGAAAGTCCCCAGAATAGCGTCGCCAATAAGGCAAGACTTGTAAGTCTTAATTGTTCCATAAAGCCTCCATAAATAAAAAATTCAGTATAAAACTGATGAGTCATTGATAAACTTAAAAACTAAATAAAACATATACAATATAACTATAGAAAAAAGCCGTCAA